>QNBZ01000220.1 GCA_003644295.1 Planctomycetota bacterium | reverse complement strand
GCGTCTGCCAGACCTGAAGTGATTACTCAACTTGACTGACTTTTGTATAAATGTTGCTATAGTAAAAAACGTACAGGCCCTGTCATTCTGAACGTAGTGAAGAATCTCACAGTTAAAATACGGTTTAACTCTGTCGTAAATCCAGATACTTCGCTTTGCTCAGCATGACAACTAAAAAGTCAGTCAAGTTAACTGATTAGTTTGGCTGAAATCGCAACTTGGCCTGGCCAATCAGATAGAAACTGCCCGTAATGCAGATTAAATCCTCTTTGCTTATGGCCTTTTTGGCAAGCAGCAGCGCTTCACCCAGACTCGTAGCTGTCTGGTACATCTTGCCGCATATCTGTGTGTACATATCAGCCAAATCATCCGGCGACATCGCCTTGGCCGAGTTGCTGCGGGTAAATATTACCTTATCTGCCCCGTATTGCAACTGGTGCAGCATCCCCTCGACGTCCTTGTCCTCGTTGCAGCCGAATATTACCACCATAGAGTCATAAGGAATATTCTGGCCTGTAGCGTGTATCAGTGCGCGAATGCTCGCGGCGTTGTGAGCGGCGTCTATCATAATTCTCGGGTCGTCGCAAATCATCTCCATTCGTCCTGCTAACGAGACCTTTTGAAGTCCCTTAGCTGCCTTTTGGTTATCTATTTCGTAGCCGCTGGATTTGAGTTTGTCGAGCATAGCCAGAGCTAGTCCGCAGTTGATGGCCTGATGTTTACCGTGTAGCGGCACTCTCAGGTGTTCAAATTTGCTCGTTGGCGTTGTAAGGCAGATTCGCGTATGCGGCCCGTGTTCTCGCGAAGTTTCAAATCGGTACGAGAAGTCGATATTACCGCCGGTTACACTAAGCGGTGCGTTGACGGCGGCGGCGTGTGATTTCAGAACTCGCATTGCCTCCGGTTTTTGTTGTACGGTAACAATTGGGATGCCGCGTTTGAAGACGCCGGCCTTTTCCTTGGCAATAGAATCAATGCTGTTGCCGAGTTGTCGCTGATGGTCGATACTCAAACTGGTTATCCCGACTACTTCTGGCTGAATGACGTTTGTGCTGTCCAGCCGTCCGCCCAGGCCGGTTTCAATTACGGCAATATCAGATTTGACGTCCGCAAAGTGCATAAATGCTAAAGCGGTCATAATCTCAAAGAAAGTGGGTGGCTCGGTTTTAGACATTTTCTCGACAGGGGCATAAATACGATTCATCAGCCCGAACATTTCCGAATTGCTAATCATTTTGGAATTGACCGTAATCCGCTCGTGCAGGTGCACCAGGTGCGGCGAGGTATATAACCCGACCTTGTAACCGTTCGATTCAAGCATCTTGGCCAGCATTGTGGCGGTCGAGCCCTTTCCTTTTGTACCAGCTATATGGACTGTAGGGGTTTTTTTATGGGGGCTGCCTAATAAAGAGAGCAGCTTTTCCATCCTTTTGAGATTGAATGTCGTAACATTATATCGCAGATGTCTTTCATTTTCGTAGTTAGTTTTCTCATAGAGGTATGCAAGTGCCTCTTTATAGGTTCTAAAGGCCTTTTTAGTCCTGACGCGAGCAACCTTAGAAGAGCGTTTTTTGGCTTTTTTCTTCGTTGCCTTTTTAGTTGTTTTTGTTGATTTTGCCATAGCCCTTTATTATAGCAATCTGGAACGTCTAAATCAACGCTGATATTATGACCAAACGACGGCAGCTACACAACCAAACTCATTTATAGGACATAACGCTTTATTACTAAACAAGTTAAAAGAGCAGAGGACTTGGCCAGTTATCTTTGCCTGCCCTGTTTTTACATTAGCAAAGCTGGGCAAATAATTAGTTTGCCTTATAAAGATATGGGATTAAGCGTGATTTTGAGCTGGATTTACTCGTGCCGTAGCGACTCAATTGGGTCCATATTGGCGGCGCGATATGCCGGATACAGGCCGAAAGTTATTCCCACCATTGCGCTGATACCGAAGGCCAATACTAACGAACCACTTGTAATCACTGTGGGCATACGGCCAAAATGGGTTACCAGTAACGGTATAACAGAGCCCAGAATGATTCCGAGAATACCACCAGCCAGCGTTAAGAGCAGTGTTTCTGATAGGAATTGAATGATGATATCGCGTTTTGTAGCGCCGAGCGCGCGGCGAATGCCAATCTCACGGGTTCGTTCACTGACGGTAGCCAGCATTATATTCATAATTCCTATTCCGCCGACCAGAAGTGAAATTGCGGCGATTGAACCGAGAACGATACTGAAAATCCGCCTTGTTTTGGCCGCCTGTCGCAGTAATTCCAATGGAACTACTATACGGTAGTCCTGTTTATCGTGAAGACGATTCAGTAATGTGGCTAATGTATTGCGCATCGGCAGTGCCTGCTCCATCGAATTAACCTTCACGGTGATTTTTTGTAGTTCCACTTTTTCCAGGTTAGCGTTACCGCCGGTAAAGCTATAGTTGACCTCAGTGAATCGGCTTTTTGCTGTTGTAAGTGGAATATAGACATTACCGGTAACGCCGCCGTTGCTTTCACTTGCTTCAGCCGACTTAACTACAGCAGCACCCGTTGTTTCTTTTGGAGCTGTACGAGAAGTGATTCCTACCACCCGGTAATAATGACCACCTATTCTTATATCCTGGCCAAGAGGGTCGTCAAAAGCAAAGAGCTTACGGGCTACCCTGTTCTCAACAACACAGACTGTCAGGCAATGGTGCATATCAATACTGCTCAGGAACCGTCCACGTATTACCCGAAGAGGGGAAATCTCGGTGTACCAGGGGATAGTCCCGACAATTCTGATAGCCAGCTTGCGATTAAGGTATCTTGCTTCCTGGTTTATCTCTCGAATTGGCACGGCCACCTCAATATCGGGTATCGTGTTTCGAATTGATTCCGCATCCGTATAAGTCAGTCCGTATGTTGACAGGTTCTCTGTTTTGCCGGTGTTGGTTTGCTCATTGGGCGGCTTAACGGTTTCGATAATTAGATTCGTACTGCCAAGCTGTGCTATGGCCGCCTGCGCTTCCCGGCTGGCTCCTTCGCCTATTGCCAGCATTGCTACTACCGAACATACGCCGAAAACTATACCCAACATTGTTAGTATCGAGCGCAGTCGGTGCATCCAAAGACTTTTTATGCCTAACTCGAATGTGCGTTTTAATCGAAACAGTAACATAACCGTTTATACCTTGTTATAAAGTTCCTGTTTAATCCGGCCATCGAGAAGATGTATAACACGTTGGGCCCGAGCGGCTATTTTCGTGTCGTGCGTAACAATGATAATGGTTTTTCCCTGCCGGCGCAAACCATCAAGGATACTCAAAATTTCAGAACCGCTTTGAGAGTCTAAGTTTCCTGTCGGCTCATCAGCCAGAATAATCAATGGGTCGTTTGCCAGCGCCCTGGCAATTGACACGCGCTGCTGCTGACCACCGCTGAGCTCTGATGGTCGATGCTTAACTCGGTTTCCAAGACCGACCATTGTTGCTAATTGCATTGCGCGTTTTGCGCTTGCCTGTTCGGAAAAACCCTGATAGTACATTGGCAGCTCTATGTTCTCAATGACGTTGAGTTGGCCAATCAGATTGTAAGATTGAAATATAAAGCCGATATGTTGACCGCG
>QNBZ01000219.1 GCA_003644295.1 Planctomycetota bacterium | reverse complement strand
TTACTGTTTTTCTAAAGACTGGGACGTACATAATGCTATGACCTTTTTTACGATGTATAGTTACAATTTTTGTTGGCCAGTGCGAACGCTTCGTGTACAAGACCAAGATGACAGATGGTACTCAAGAACGCCTGCGATGGTCGCAGGCTTGACCGATCATATCTGGTCTTTGCAAGAATGGCTGACCTATCCGGTTGTTCAATTGATATAAGACACGAGGCATTTTTTTAGATGTACTCATTCAGCAGATTTTCAAGTAGTTCCTGTCGGCCGCTTTGGAGCTTTGGTTCGCCATTGGTTAATGTGTATTTTTCAAGTTCTTCAAGATCGGTCTTTCCTTTTTCTATTTTCTGGCCAAAAGCTGTATCCCAGCCAGCGTAGCGTTTTTGGATTACTTTATCAAACTTTCCGCTCTTAATCATCTTCGCTGCGTTTTTGAGGCCTTTTGCAAAGGCATCCATCGCTCCAATGTGGGCATAGAAAAGATCCAACGAGTCAATTGATTGCCTTCTGAGCTTGGCATCGAAATTAAGCCCACCTGTTGTCAAGCCGCCGCCTTTTAGAATTGTGTACATCGCAAGAGTTGTATCGTAGATGTTCGTCGGAAACTGGTCTGTATCCCAGCCGAGAAACAGATCACCACTATTTGCATCAACAGAACCTAAAATATCATTATCAACACAGAACTGAAGTTCGTGCTGAAAAGTGTGGCCGGCAAGCGTGGCATGGTTGGCCTCAATATTCAGCTTGAAGTCATCCAAAAGGTCGTGTTTCTGCAAGAACGCAAAACAATTGCCTGCATCAAAGTCATACTGATGTTTAGTAGGCTCTTTTGGTTTTGGCTCGATATAAAATTGGCCTTTGAAGTTAATTCTCTTTTTGTAATCAACGGCCATATGAAGAAGCGTTGCCAGGTGGTCAAGTTCGCGTTTCATATCTGTATTTAACAGTGTTTCATAGCCTTCTCTGCCACCCCAGAATACATAGCCCTGGCCGCCAAGCTCTTTTGTGATTTCCATTGCTTTTTTAATTTGGCTAGCGGCATAGGCAAAAATATCCGGTGATGGATTTGTGCCTGCTCCTGCCATAAATCTGCGATGACTGAAAGTGTTTGTCGTTCCCCACAGTAACTTTACGCCTGTATCTTTTTGAAGTTTTTTGGCAAGCTTTACGATTTCATCCAGTTGTTTGTTGGTTTCTGCCAGCGTATCGGCTTCAGGGGCAATATCTCTATCGTGGAAGCACCAGAAATTAACACCAAGTTTAGTGAAAAATTCAAAAGCCGCCACCATAGTATCTTTCGCTACCTGCATTGGATCGCCAGAAGCATTATAATTTCTAATCATCGTCCCTGGACCAAATGGATCAGCACCAAGGCCTTTGAATGTATGCCAATAGCAAACCGCAAAACGAAGATGCTCGGCCATTGTCTTACCCATTATTTTTTGTTTAGGGTTGTAATGCTTAAACGCAAGTGGGTTTTTTGAATCTGCGCCCTCATATTTTATCTTTTTGGCTTTTGGGAAAAATTCGGTCATTATTCAACTCCAATCTGTGTTTTTAATACGGCCAGCCAGTTTTGATAAGCTCGGCTGTAATCGCTTTTTAATTTTTCGTTCGGTTCAATCTTACTTATATATTTTAAGCCGACAAACGCTTCCTTACAATCTTTATAAATACCTGCTCCGACACCAGCACCTCTGGCGGCACCGACCGAGCCGTCAGCATTATACAACTCAACAGTAGCACCGGTAATAGTAGCGAAGGCCTCTCTAAACAATGGGCTTAAGAACATATTAGCATCACCAGCTTTTACTCTTTTGATCTGAACGCCCATATTACGCATTATCTCAAGGCCATAGTTTAATGCAAAGACAATTCCTTCCTGCCCTGCCCGCAAAAGATGCGCTTTGTTGTGGGTATTAAATTTTAGGCCGTGTATCATTGATCCAATGTCTTTATTGCCAAGAGTTCTTTCAGCACCGTTGCCGAAAGGCAGAATTGTTAAGCCGTCAGAGCCGATGGGGACTTTTGAAGCAAGCTCATTCATCTGCGGATAATCAAGGCCGTTTGCGATATTGTTCTTTAGCCAGCTATTCAAGATTCCCGTGCCATTAACACATAATAAAACGCCGAATCTGGGATTGTCTTTTGTATAGTTGACATGGGCAAAGGTATTAACCCGCGACTTGCTGTCATAGTTAGGTTTATCACCTATGCCGTAAACCACGCCGGAAGTGCCCGCGGTAGCAGCTATTTCGCCGGGATTGAGTACATTTAAGGATAAGGCATTATTTGGTTGGTCGCCCGCCCTGTAAGAAACAACAGTTTCTGCTTTTAAGCCAAGCTCATTAGCAGCTTGTCTGGTCAGTTCGCCCTGAACAGAAAATGTCGGAATAACTTCCTGGATCAAATCGTTATCAATTCCGTAATAATCAAGCACCAAATCCGCAAGCTGCTGCTTCTGAAAATCCCATAAAACACCTTCTGAAAGCCCCGATAGCGTGGTTGCTATTTTGTCAGTTAATTTCATCGCGATATAATCGCCGGGCAGCATAGCCTTGTGAATTTTTTTGTAAATATCCGGCTCGTTGTCTTTGACCCATTTGAGTTTCGATGCTGTAAAATTACCGGGTGAATTGAGCAAATGCTCAAGACATTTTTGTTGTCCGATCTGCTCAAAGGCTTTATCACCAATCTCAACCGCCCTACTGTCACACCATATAATCGCAGGCCTTAATACCCGCTTTTGGCTATCGACCAAAACAAGGCCGTGCATCTGATATGATATACCGATAGCTTTTATATCGGCAGTATCAACACTCGACTTGGCAAGCATTTGCTGCGTAGCGGCCTTTAGATTGTCCCACCACGATTGAGGATTTTGCTCGGCCCAACCGGAACGGACAGCAATAATATCCATCTCTTTAACAGGCGAGGTTGCATTGGCGACAGCCTTGCCTGTTTCAGCTTCAAGCAAAGTAGCCTTAACCGATGAGCTTCCTATGTCATAACCAATCAGATACATATTCAAACTTTCCTCATCATACTATTCTTCTATAGTGGCCTATTTATACGCAAGGTTGTGCAGCGCTGTCATCTCTTCATACATTACCTTTGCTGCGTATTTAGGGTCATTATCCCGCACCTGTGCCATATATTTGAACTGTTCGTACTCGCCGGATATTGCTCCTGTATAGCCAATCTTATCCAGTGCAACAAAAAACGCCTTCCAGTCTATCCCGCCAGAGCCAAGTGTCGGGAAAGTGAAATCAAGTCCGATTACACCGGGCTTGCCGACCGCATCTTTCATATGAACATGCTTTATCTTGTTGCTCAGTCTTTCGATCGCATAAGGAATATCATTGCGATGTAGTAAAAAATGCGATGGGTCCATCGTAACACCAAGCCGCTTGTGGTCGAATCTGCTGAATAGTTCCTGGAAAGAATAGAAATCATGAACCAGCGCCCCTGCTATCGGCTCTACCGCAAGGTCAACATCGCACTTATCGGCAACCTCGCATATCTCTTCGAGTGCTTTTGCAACATTATCCCAGCCGTTTTTATGTTTTGCCTGCGTAGGCATCCACCAATCTTGGGGTGCTGCTGCGGTC
>QNBZ01000218.1 GCA_003644295.1 Planctomycetota bacterium | reverse complement strand
CTTCGACCTTGATTCTGACCGCTCCTAATTGCAGGGCAAAACGCTCGCCAATGTCAAGAGTCGGCGGTTTTAGGAATTGATAAATCAGAACTTTGTTGCCCTGGCCGGCGGCGCGCAGCGCAAGGCCAAATGCAGCGGTGGTTTTTCCTTTGCCGTCGCCGGTGTAAATCTGAATAAGCCCTTTCTCCAGCATAGCGGTATATTAAAGTAAAAAGGAAAAAGTTAAAAGTTAAAAGTTAAAGGATTTTGGAGAACTGAAGGAGCACATAAATTGCAGGTATCGTTGTGTGCTTATGCCCTTGTGGAATTAGATTTACCGATGGCCTGTTCGGCTGGTTTGAAAGGCAGCGGTTTGGCGAACTGAACCGCAACCCGGCGCAAAGGGCTGTTTACTCTATCGAGCCGGCAGATACGTCCGATACGATTGAAACTTACCGTATCGAAAGAGTCGTCAGGATTCAGACGCGGGACGCTGAAACGAGCGGCTATCTGTTGGCCCGGATGTGAACAGTTTTCGTCAGCCCGGCAGGTAAATGCCATCCCCATACTGGAAACGTCAACCATTCTGCCCTGGGAAAGTTCCGCCCCAAAATCTTCGGCAAACCAAACAGGCCGACGATGACGCAATCTTTGCTCTTTTCTTTGCTCTTTCTTTCGTTTTCCACTCAACGGCTTTTTGACGGCCCCAGCTGTAAGTTCTTCAGAACTTACAATCTCTCTGGTCTTTTCCACAACCAATTTCCACTCACTGTCGCTGAAGCCGTTTTCAAGCTGGTGCGGTGCTACGTGTGCTATGAAGTCGGCATCCCTCGGCATAACTACCCGCGCTCCACAGATTAGCTTGCCATCATAGATGTACAGGTTCATAGGAGCGTTTGTTGCCTTTGGCCTGTTCTCAATCGCTTCTGCTATTAAGCGTTCAATTTCGGGCGAGTTCATTATATTGTTATGGCCTTAAGTCTTTGCTGGGCATCAGAGTTACTGTCTGCCTGTTCGCCCGGCTTGAAAGGCAGCGGTTCTGCGAACTGAACCGCAACCCGGCGAAGGAACTGATTTACGTCATCGACCCTACAGATGCGACCGCTGCGGGCAAAACTTGCCATATCAAAGCAGTCTCCTGGGCCAAATCGAGGAACACTAAAACGAGCCGTTAGCTCCTGGCCGTGATACGGACAATTCTCGTCGGCATGACAGGTAAAGGCAGCCCCACTGCTGGAAACATCAACCATTTGACCCTGCGACAGTGCTTCGTTAAAGTCCTCGGCGAACCATACGGGCCAGTGGTAACTCAATCTTGACTCTCTCCTTCGCTCGTTGGTTTTATCCATTATTAACACCCCAAAAATATTGTGCTTCTACAATAATTTTAATCGACATATTCAAGCTATAACTTTACAAAACAGAAAATTGCCGAAATAATCACAGCTGATTGAGGTCCTATAATCAAACGCTGACTTGTTTCACAAGTTGGATGAACTCTCGGCCCCGCTGCTCGAAATTATCGAACATATCGTAACTTGCACAGCCAGGGCTTAACAAAACAACATCGCCTGGCACCGCAAGTCGATTGGCTAAATCAACCGCTTCGGCTAATGAATCAGCAAACTTGACTTTCGTATCTCGTTGGTTGAAATTGCTTCGCTTCGCTCGCAATGACATATTGGCATTGTGTATTAACGAAGCGATTTTTTCGGCTGTTTGGCCGATTAGAATGGCTGCTTTTGCACTCCGGGCTATTTTTTCGCCGAGTTCGTTAAAAGATATACCTTTATCATATCCGCCCGCTATGATAATTTTGGGTTGCTCAAATGCCTCAATCGCAGCGATTGCACTTTCCGGCGTAGTGGCAATCGAATCGTTGTACCAGCGGACGCCATTTATCTCTGCGACCAATTCAAGCCGAGAGGGAAGCGACCTAAACTGCGGAAGACAATTTTTAATCTGCTCATCGTTGGCGCTGAAATGCCGGGCGATAGCGACAGCGCCGGCCAGGTTTGAAAGATTGGCTGGTCCGGGCAGGGAAAATTGACTGCGAATTTCTTCACTTACATCGTTAGTTGAAAATTTGATACATGTTCTGCCGTTGCCTGTCTTATACTTTTCAAACCATTCGACGCCAATTTTGTCTTCTGCATTGAAAATAGAAACAGCTGGGTCATTCTCATTCAGCTTTTGGAATTTGAACATGTTCTCTTTGGCGGCACAGTAATCAGCGAACGAGCCGTGGCGGTCAAGATGGTTTGGCGTAAGGTTTGTCAATAGTGCAACCTTCGGCCCTTTTGCGATTTGAGCTAATCGTTCAAGCTGAAAGCTCGAAAGTTCCAACACAACCAAATCATCAGGAGCGATTTGGTCTATCACGGATAATAACGGCTCATTGCCGATATTGCCGCTGAGCCAGATGTGTTCGTCGCTCGTACTTCTGAGCAGGTGAGCGGTGAGGGCTGCTGTTGTACTTTTGCCGTTGGCTCCGGTTATACCGATTACCGTTGCGGGGCAAAGTTCGAAAAAGATGTTTATTTGAGACGTGATGAGTTTATTACGCCGGCGGGCAAGTTCGAGAAATTCATTATCATTCGGCACGGCTGGATTGACTATGATGATGTCAGCCAGTTCAAAATCAGTTGCGCAGTGTCCGCCGAGATGATATTCGATGCCGCTATAATCTTTGAGCTTGTCTATTGAATTGCTTAATTGGTCAGCCAAGAGCAAATCCGTTATTATCACTTTACTGCCGTTGTTGACGGCAAATTCAGCGACATCGACGCCTCCGCCGAACCGCCCCAGCCCCATAACCAAAATCTTTTTGCCGGCAAATTCGTATTTCGTATCTCGCATATCGTATAGTTTTGTTTTTCCGCACAAAACCACTGCTCTGTGGAATAGTCATAGAAACACACTGGCAAAGAACAAGAAAAAATGTACCAGCTCTCTTTAAGATGAGATTTTGCGCAATTTAAGCGGCGTAGCGCAGCACTTCGATTTCCACGCCGTGCCGGACAGCCTGCTCGGCCAATTCTTGAACTTTTTCCGTTACTTCTTCACTGAGATAATACTCACCACAGTTTTCGCAGACTTCGGCTGGCACATCCTTAATTACAACGGTTGTCTTGCCGCGTTCAAGAATTACGCTGGTCATACCACTATGAGTTTGGCCTTGTTTGCAAATAACACATTTCATTTTCTGCTTCTCCTTGTTTTGAAATCATCGGCCCAGATTTTAGTATCGGGAATATAAGCTGTTATAACTATCCCTGTTTGTTGTTGTTTATCCACAGCAAAAACAATATGTATGGGGATATTTCGCACAAATCCAAGTATCAGGCAACTGGGGTATGGCTTATCATCAGAGTAATCGATGATGACTTCGCCCTGTCGGATGACGGTAAGTACATCATCTTTTTTCAGGCCGCGATTAAACATTTGTCGAATCGCATGTCCGCTGAATATGATACGCTTATAGTCTGTATTGTCTTCGATAAGGCCTACCATACCATTTCATACCACCCAAAACTACCATATCTGCAAAATAGTATAGGAATGCTGCCGGCAAACAGCAAGAAGAATATACCTAACACCTTCGCAGGCACAAGTTTGCGTTTTTTCAGTTTTTCCTGT
>QNBZ01000217.1 GCA_003644295.1 Planctomycetota bacterium | reverse complement strand
TTGACAGACAATCAATTATTGTGTCATGCCTGCGAAAGCAGGCATCCAGTACATATATAAACCTATGGATTCCCGCTTTCGCGGGAATGACAGGGCGCAAAAATTAACTCCAATTGGTATAATCTGAAACACATTGCTCTGCTGTGAAAATTTTTCACTCATAGATTCAGTTGCTATAAGGACTAACAAAAAAGTTAAAAAAATTGCAAAAAAATCCGACTTTTGTCTTTACATCAGTTCCAATCGTAATTACCCTGATATTCCGTTTTCCAACTATATGTTGTGTTATCCTTGCCGTTTTTACTGTATATTGTGGTCTTGTTTTCTGCATGGAGGCATCTAAATGGCTTATGAATTCGACCCCCAAAACCCTTTTAAGGACGAAAAATTGCAACCTGAAGCTCCTGCTGCTGTAGCATCCGAGCAGAAGGGCCTGAAGGTAGAACAATTCTTTTCGACCGCTGGTGTTCATCCGTTTGACCAGCTCGAGTGGGAGAGACGTTCGGCAAAAATTACCAGCGACAGCGGTCAGGCAATCTTCGAGCAGAACGACATCGAGGTCCCGACCTCGTGGAGTCAATTGGCGACCAAGGTCGTGGCCAGTAAGTATTTCTACGGAGATATTGAAACCGGCCAGCGGGAGAACTCGGTAAAGCAGCTTATTCACCGTGTCTGCAAAACGATTGCCGAGCGCGGCAAAAAGGATGGATACTTCGCAACCGACGATGATGCTGAAAATTTCTATAACGAATTAACCTGGCTGTGTGTGAATCAGTACGGAGCGTTTAATTCGCCTGTGTGGTTCAACGTAGGGCTGTTCGACGTCTATGGCGTTGCCGGCAGTAAGCACAATTATCACTGGGACAAGCAAAAGCAGAAAGCGGTTAAGTGTGAAAACAGCTATGAATATCCACAGTCCTCGGCCTGTTTTATCCAATCGGTTAAGGACTCGATGGAGGACATAATGCGGCTGGCAACAAGTGAAGCGATGCTGTTCAAGCACGGCTCGGGAACCGGCACCGACCTTTCAACGCTGCGCAGCAGCAAAGAGAAACTCGCCGGCGGCGGCAAGCCGTCCGGGCCTTTGAGTTTTATGAGGGTCTATGACCAAATAGCAGCGGTAATCAAATCCGGCGGCAAAACCAGACGAGCGGCTAAAATGCAGTCGCTTAAGGTTGACCATCCTGATATTAAAGAGTTTATTACCTGCAAAGCTGAAGAGGAGAAAAAGGCCTGGGCGCTTATCGAGGCCGGCTACAGCGGAGATTATAACAACGAAGCGTACAGCAGCGTTATGTTTCAGAACTCTAATCTTTCCATTCGCGTAACCGATGAGTTTATGCAGGCGGTGGAAAAGGGCGACAAGTGGACGACCCACGCTGTAACAACTGGCGAAAAAGCAGGGGAGCACTCGGCTCGTGAACTGATGGAGCTGATTGCCGAGAGCACAAGAATTTGCGGCGACCCAGGGTTGCAGTATCACAGCACAATCAACCGTTGGCACACCTGCCCGAATTCGGGCGCCATCGACGCATCGAACCCGTGCAGTGAGTATATGTTTATAAACGACTCGGCCTGTAATCTGGCTTCGCTGAATCTTATGAAGTTTCGCAAAGATGACGGCTCTTTTGATGTTGACGCCTTTAGGAAGGCGGTTCGTTTGTTCATCATCGCACAGGAAATCCTCGTTGATAACGGAAGTTATCCGGACGAATCGATTGCTATAAACAGTCATCTGTTCCGTCCGCTCGGCCTTGGTTACGCCAACCTCGGCTCTTTGATTATGAGCGTTGCTCTCGCTTACGATTCGGACCAGGCAAGAGCATTGGCCGCAGCCATTAGCGCTATAATGGCCGGAACTGCTTATGAGACAAGCGCCGAAATTGCCGCCGTGAAAGAGCCGTTCGAGAAGTTCAGCGAAAATGCAGACGCTATGCTCAAAGTTATAAATATGCACCGCAGGGCTGCTTATGATATTCCTGAATCGCACTGTCCCGATTATTTGCGCAACGCCGCCAAGGATGCCTGGGACAATGCTTTCGACGCCGGTACCAAGGTCGGCTTTCGCAATGCCCAGACAACCGTGCTTGCCCCGACGGGGACTATCGGCTTTATGATGGATTGCGACACTACCGGCGTCGAGCCGGACATAGCGCTGGTCAAATACAAATTATTGGCCGGCGGCGGAATGCTCAAACTTGTCAATAAAACCGTGCCGATGGCTCTCGACCGGCTCGGCTATAGCGCCGCCGACATCAGGTCAATCTGCGACTACATAGACAAAAATGAAACTATCGAGCAGGCCGAAAAACTCAACGCCGACCATTTGCCGGTCTTCGACTGCGCTTTTAAGCCGCGCACCGGAAAAAGGTGCATTCATTACACGGCCCATCTGAAAATGATGGCAGCGGTTCAGCCGTTTATATCCGGAGCTATCAGCAAGACAATCAATATGCCGAAGGAAAGTACAGCCGAGGAGATTGCCGAAGCTTATATGAAGGGTTGGAAATTAGGCCTGAAGGCGGTGGCCATCTACCGCGACGGCTCGAAGAAGCTACAGCCGGTCTCTACCAAAAAGCATAAGGACGCCAAGTCCAAAGCCGCCGCCGAAGCGGCTGTTCAGACCCGTCCGTTCAGACATCGGCTGCCGGACACTCGCCGGAGCATAACGCATAAGTTTTCCGTAGCACAGCACGAGGGCTACCTGACGGTTGGATTGTATGAAGACGGTCAGCCCGGCGAGGTGTTTATCACTATGGCCAAGGAAGGCAGCACAATCGGCGGACTTATGGACGTTATAGGCACCTGTACTTCAATGGCGCTGCAATACGGCGTGCCGTTGATTGCATTGGTGGATAAATTCCGACACGCCAGATTTGAACCGTCGGGGATGACCTCGAACAGAGACATTCCATTTGCGAAAAGTTTAATTGATTATATTTTCTGCTGGCTGGGCTGTCAGTTTATACCTGGCTATGCCGAGAAGAACACTCCGAACAGAACAGTGACGCCGAAGGAAAATAAAAACACTACGACCGCTAAGCAGGTAGTTGAGAAGACTAAAGAGCTGGCGAAAAAAATTGCCGAGGCAAAAACCGGCGCAAAGCAGCCGGCTAAGCAGCCGTCTCTGACTCCGGCGGGCAGATTGGTTGGTTTAGCAAATCGTATCGGCAGTTTAGTAGGTTCGGCTTCGCAATCCGAAACGAAGGTTATGGAGCAGTTTAACGCACAGTTCGAACATTTTCAGGACGATGCACCGGCCTGTGATATTTGCGGGGCGATTACGGTTCGCAACGGGACTTGTTACAAGTGCTATAACTGCGGTAATTCGATGGGATGTTCATAGGTCGCAATTTACCCGGGGCCTCACGGCCCACAGCTCTGTTTTATGCGCAGAACAGAGCCGAGCAGCGTAAGCTGCCGGTTAAATAGTTACAAAACCGAATATGGCAGAACCATCAGCTTATTTGCTAACCTGGATAGCTTACGGTACTTGGCTGCGCGGCAACAAACGGGGAAGTGTAGATAGAAAACATAATACTCCTATTATACCAATTGGAGTTAATTTTTGCGCCCTGTCATTCCCGCGAAAGCGGGAATCCATAGGTTTATATATGTA
>QNBZ01000216.1 GCA_003644295.1 Planctomycetota bacterium | reverse complement strand
GGGTCAATCCGAGCGTCGGCAGCGATTTTTTGCACCTGTTCGTCAGTCAAGCTCTCAGCCGTTTCCCTTTCGCTCGGCGTCATTATCGCCACGGCTTTTTTCAACTGCTCCAGCTCCTCGCCGGTCGGCGCCGCCAGCATCGCCAATTCGCTGCCGCCATTAATGTCTCTGAATTGGCTTCTGACCATCTTGCCGTATTCGCTGTCGGAAAACCGAGCTAATTTTTCCAGGTATTGTTCAATCGAGATTTTCGGTTTTATCTTCGTTTTATTTTGCCCCTTCGGATAATTTTTCTTTTTCGCTTCGAGCGCTGCTTTATTTTTCTTCCTGCCGACATAGCTGCGGTGAGCGTATCCATATTAAATCCGCCGGAGAACAAACTTTTTAGTCCGCCGAAGCTGCCGCCGCTGAGCGCCTTCATCATATCCCTGCTGCGTCTGAACGTCTTTACTAATCCTGAAACGTCATTTGGCTGTGTGCCGGAGCCGGCGGCGATTCGCCTGCGCCGGGATGAATCTATAATATCCGGCTCGCGCCGCTCCCGAGGCGTCATCGAATGCGCAATCGCTTCTATTTGTTTCAATTGTCCATCGTCAAAATCCATATCGCCAAGTTTGCCGCCCAACCCCGGCATCATCTTGAGCATATCCTTCATACCGCCCATTTTCTTTATGGCCTTGGTCTGCTTTAGAAAATCGTCAAAGCCGAAGCTGCCTTTTGCCATTTTCCTTTGCAGCTTCTCGGCTTCTTCGGCGTCGAACTGCTCCTGGGCTTTCTCTACGAGCGTTACGACATCGCCCATTCCGAGGATTCTGCCGGCCATTCGGTCGGGGTGGAATTCTTCGAGTTTGTCGAGTTTTTCGCCGACGCCGATGAACTTGATGGGCTTGCCGGTTACAGCTTTTACGCTCAACGCTGCTCCGCCGCGTGCGTCGCCGTCCAGCTTTGTAAGTATAACGCCGTCAAGCTCGAGGCGCTCGTTGAACTCTTTAGCCGAATTGACGGCGTCCTGGCCGGTCATCGAATCACAGACAAGGTAAATCTGGTGCGGCTCGACGGCCTTGGCCACATTGGATATTTCGGTCATCATATCTTCATCGATGTGCAGCCGGCCAGCGGTGTCCAGAACCACTACATCGTAGCCGTTTTTCTGTGCGTGCGTTACGGCTCTCTTTGCGACCTTTACAGAGTTTTTACTATCTTCGCTATAGACGTCTATATCTGCCTGCTGTCCGAGGATAATCAACTGCTCGATAGCGGCGGGCCTTTGCAGGTCGTCGGCTACTAAAAGAGGCCTTTTGCCTTTGGCGACTAAATACTTGCCGAGTTTAGCGGCGGTGGTGGTCTTGCCGCAGCCCTGAAGCCCGGCCAGCATAATCACGGTTGGTCCCGGCGAAACAAAATAGATATTACTGTCAACCGGACCCATCAGCTTGGTCAGCTCATCGTTGACGATTTTTATCAGGAGCTGGCCCGGATGTAAGCTCTTTATCACCTCGGCGCCAATGGCTGCTTCGGAGACGTCCTTGCAGAACTTCTTTACCACGTTATAACTAACGTCAGCTTCCAGAAGGGCCTTGCGAACGTCGCGCATAGCATCTGAGACGTTGGCCTCGGTGATTCTGCCTCGGCCTGACAGCGATTTGAAAACCGCATTAAATTTTTCGGTTAATGATTCGAACATTGTTAAACAACCCCCAACATAAAGTTGGGGGCTTATGATTCAGGTTTTAACCCCCAAATAAATTTGGGGGCTATACGTGTTTATAAACTCCAGTCCTTTGAGCCCTTTATCAGTTTGTTTTGGAGAATTATGCCGATAGCTGTGGAAGCCAGCAGTAATACGGGCATAAACCAATTGTGATTGTAAAGCATTTGCTTCACGTTTTCGGTAGGCGCCTCTTGAATTCTGTCGTATTGATAGAGCAGGGCTAACAGGCCTGTTACAATAAGGGCTCCTCCGCCGAGACTTGTAAAAAGCATAACGGCGATTCTGAAAACGATAAACGAAATCATCCCGCCGGCGACAACGCCTACAAGGCCGCCCGCCCAGATGTACTGTTCCGGCAGTTTGCAGGCATACCACAAGCCGGCAGTTAGTATTCCGCCGGCAACGGCGCCGAGGATGCTGACCGCCCATCGCATCAACGGGATAGAAAGCAGAGCCAGCAAGCCAAGGCCGATGATACTGCCGAGGAACACTTTATCAAATTGTCCGCCTACCCACATTCCGGCATACAGCCCCAGCAATGCGAAGCTGATAACGGTAAGTGCCTTAAAAATCCGCCAGCCGTACATTAGATACACGGCGCCAAAGGATACCGTGATGAGTGCCTGAAACCAGCTCAACGAGGTGATTTGTTCGTATATGAAGTCAAGAGGTACAATCTGAGCTCCATTCTGGGCGGCGGCAGTTTCCGATGTCTGAGCAAGAATAGTAATATAATCCATTGTTTTTCTCCTAATTGTTATATCGGTTCAATGCGGATGAGAGGAGTCGAACCTCCACGGGCTAAAAGCCCACAGGCACCTGAAGCCTGCGCGTCTGCCAATTCCGCCACATCCGCCTGCGGCGAAGTAGATAGTAATAATTAAATAATCAATAATCAACAATCAATTTTATGTGTCCTATAAAATCGGCACGGATAAAACACAGGATGCTTTTTTTGTTTTTGGTGATTTCTTTGTTATGTTTTAAGTGAGTAAGCGGCAAATAAACGGCGATAAATCGGGAAGAAGAATGAAAACGGCACAAAAAACTGCTGACACTCCTAAGAAAAAGACCGAACTGATGTTCGGCGAGTTTCTCGTCTATAAGGGTATATTAAGCCAGGATGAACTCGCTGAGGTGCTGGCCAGCCAACGGCAACAGGGAGGTCGGCTCGGAGAGGTCATACTCCGGCTGAAAATACTAAACGATGAACAGGTCGCCAAAGCTCTGGCTGAATATCTTTCCGTAGAGTACATTCCTCTGGATGATATTGCAGGAATAGATATGAACGTTGCGCTGTCGCTGCCGGAATCAATCGCCAGGCGATTTAATCTGGTTGCTATCGGCGAGACGGATAACAAAGTTGTCGTTGCGATGGCCGACCCTCTTAATGTCGTCGCAATAGATACAATCAGAGTGAAACTGAAACGGCAGATTGAGGTAGCGCTTGGTTCCGCCGAGCAGATTCGCCGGGCAATAGAGGCAATTTATCACGGCTGCGATGTTGAAGAGCGTCGGCTTCGAGACCTCGTAGAAGTGCAGGCCGATTCTGAAGAAGGGCAGGAAAATTTAGTTCAAGACAATCCTGACAGCGACCTTGTCGGCGAAGCATCTGCAACAAGAGCGCCTGTGATTCGCTTCGTTGAATTGCTGATGAGCCAGGCGGTCAAGAGCCGGGCAAGCGATATTCATATCGAGCCGCAGGAACATTCGATGACCATTCGCATGAGAATCGACGGCGTTCTCAGAGATATGGTCCCGCCGGCCAGGGGGATGCAGGCGGCAGTGATTACGAGAATTAAAATTCTTTCTGAAATGAACATAGCCGAGCGCAGACTACCACAGGACGGCAGGTTCAAAATAAACTCCGCCGGCAGAGATATAGACGTGCGCGTCTCTGTAATACCAACAATATACGGCGAAAAAGTGGT
>QNBZ01000215.1 GCA_003644295.1 Planctomycetota bacterium | reverse complement strand
TTCCCGCGAAAGCGGGAATCCATAGGTTTATATATGTACTGGATGCCTGCTTTCGCAGGCATGACACAATAATTGATTGTCTGTCAAAAAGCGCATTTACTTAGTCCAATTGGTATAATTCATTCTAAATTGGGAGAAAAAAGCCCACAGGTCTGCCCTGAGCGAAGTCGAAGGGTTTATCCTGTGGGTTAAAACCCACAACATAAAGTTGTGGGCTTATATTCAAACTTTAGCTCACTCCACACTGTGATGCGGCCATACCCCAGTTTATCTCATTTTTGCTAAAGAGGTATGCTTCCTATCTTCGGATGGTTTCCGATAAAGACGATTAACTTTTAACGGCAGAAAAACAGTAAAGGTTGTGCCTTTACCCACTTCGCTTTCCACTTCAATTCTACCATCGTGCATCATCACTATTTTTTTAACAATGGCCAGTCCCAGCCCTGTTCCCTGAATTTGCGTGTCGGGGCGGTATACGCGGTAGAACCGACCAAATATCTTCGGAAGTTCTTTTTCAGGTATCCCCATACCCGTATCACTAACTCGCATTATCAACTCTCCTGTCCCGTGTTGAACGCAGACAGAGACCCGCCCTCCTTCCGGCGTGAACTTTATCGCATTACTAACCAAGTTCGTGACAACCGACCGAATTTTGCCTTCATCGCCCTTCAATTTCGGAAGTTCCCTGCCAATATCAGTACTCAATCTGATATGCTTCTTATCAGCCAGTGGTTGCAAAGCCGAGGAAACCTGATTGACAACAGCGGCAATATCCACGGGCTTTCGCACAATCTTAACGGCGCCGGATTCAATCCGTGACAGTTCCAGAAGACCTTCTACTAAATTTGTCAAACGATTTGATTCCTCATCAATAACAGCTAAAAACCTGCGCCTTGACTGCTCAGGCATATTCGGGGCACACAGGAGTGTCTCGGTATATGCTTTGATTGAGGTAATGGGGGTACGTAATTCGTGCGATACCAGAGAAATAATATCCGCTTTCATACGGTCAATTTCGCATTCCCGTGACACGTCACGAAACACCATAACAACCCCAACTATAGTTCCGTCATTTTTGCGAATAGGTGCAGCCGTGGCAGAAATCGGACACTTATTGCCGTCCCTTCCGACAAGGACTTCGCCATTTGCCCAGACCTCTACCTTACCAGAGCCAAGTACCTTATCAATGGGAATTTTAATGGCCTTTTTGGTCTGTTCGTTGACGACCCGAAAAATTCCATCAACCGGCTTGCTCTGAACTTCCCCGAATTTCCATCCCGTCAGATTTTCCGCCACTTTATTAAACAACATAATCCGCTTTTGGGCATCTACCGCAACGACGCCGTCGCCCATACCTGAAAGAGTTACCGACAGCAGCTCTTTTTCCCTGGCAAGCTGGTCTGTGCGTTCCTTTACCAGCGTTTCGAGGTTATCGTGATATTCTTTCAGTTCATCCTCGGTCTGCTTATGGCTGATAACATTCTTTATAATCTCCGGCAGAACCTTGAGATAATTACGCTCCTGGTCTTTTGTCAAATAGTCATACGCCCCCGCTTTCATAGCTTTTACGGCTATTTCCTCGTCACCAATTCCGGTAGTAACGATAATGGGCGTATCCTTGACCAGCTTAAAGACATCGAAAGCCGTGCCGTCTCCGAGAGAATAATCCACAATTACAACATCGAACACATTAGAATCCAGAATGCTTCGAGCATGCGAAACAGAGCCAGCTACGGTGTAATCATAGGGCAGATTTTCACCCTTGATTAGCCGTTCAAATGCCATCTGGTCCAGCTTGTCATCTTCAACCAGCAAAATTTTGTATGCCGAATTTTCCATAACCATTTCTTACGTTTATCGGCCGTTCGGAGGCAGCTCACTCAAAGTCCAGTACAGGTTAATTATCTTGATTGCCTCTACAAACTTCTTGTAGTCAACGGGCTTGACTATGTAACCGGCAACGCCAAATTTGAAACTTTCAACTACATCCTGCTCTTCCTGTGACGTTGTTAAAACTACAACCGGAATTTTCATCAGCGATTCATCAGCTTTTACGATTTTCAGAAACTCAACGCCGTTCATTTTCGGCATATTTAAATCCAGAAGGATAACGCACGGCCTTTTATTGCTCCGATTTCTCAGATACTCCAGTGCCTCCTCGCCATTAGCCGTATGAACCAGTTGATTTGTAACTTTCAGGTCCTTAAACGCTCGTTCGACCGTCATTGTGTCCACGCGGTCATCTTCAACAAGCAACACCGGCTTTAAGTTTTGCATCTTTAATCTCCATTTCTTGTTTCGGCAGCGTAAAGAAGAATGTGCTGCCCTTGCCCACTTCTGACTCAACCCAAATCCTGCCGCCATACATCTCCACAATTTTCTTTACCACAGTAAGGCCGATTCCGGTACTTTCAAACTCATCGCGCGGCAATAACGTCTGGAATATCTGGAAAATCCTCTCAAAGTGCTCCTGTTCAATTCCAGGGCCGTTATCGGTAATACTGAATTTCCAGAAGCCGTTTTCCTCAACACAGCCAATGCTTATCCTGCCTTCAGGTTTGTCCATATATTTGACGGCATTACTCAGCAGATTTTGGAAAACCTGCCTGATACGGGTTTCTCCACACTCAACCACAGGCAGTTGGTCTTCAACTGTAATTTCAATGTTCTCAGGCGGAGAGACCATATCAATAATCTCCGGAACAAGCTCGTTCAGGTTCACCTGAACCCGCCTTTCCTCTACACGTCCGACTCTTGAGTACTGCAATATCCCATCAATTAAGGCGTGCATCCTATCCACTCGCCCAACAAGCAAATCCAATTGTTCCTTGCCGTCCTCATCAAGCTTATCGGAATAATCAGTGGCTATCCAGTTTGCAAGTGTGCTGATACCGCGCAGCGGCGCTTTCAAATCGTGCGAGGTTATATACGCAAAATCTTTTAATTCCTTATTGACACTTTCCAGCTCATCAAGGAGCTTGGCCTGCCTTTCCTCGGCCTGCTTTCGCTCGGTGATGTTTTTGGTAATATGGACAGTTGCGATAACCTCGCCATTTTCATCAAATATAGGCGAAGCAGAAACTTCAAGATAAACTCCCAGATGAGGTTCAAAAAACTCCGCACTGTGTGGCTCTTTAGTATCAAGCAACTGCCGATGAGGGCAAGCTTGTATGGGTTCTTTTGTTCCGTGCACAAGTTCATAACAGGTTTTTCCAATAACTTCTTCGGGCTTCATCACAAAGGTATTAGCAAAAGCTTTATTTGCCCTGATAATCTTAAAATCCTTATCGTGAATAGAAACCAAATCCGTAATGGAATCAAAAGTCGTTCTCCACTCTTCAACTGCCAGCATCAGTTTTTCTTCTGCCAGATTGCGCTCGGCGATTTCCTGACGCAACGCCCTGTTATTCTCCGTAAGTTCTCTGGAGCTTATCTCTAATGAACGCTCCACTAATTTTTGGTCGGCTTCAAAGCCATCATAGGCATCACTAACGGCCTTAAAGAAAGGCTTTAATTCTTCCGGAACAGAATCCGATTCGCCGATGAATTTATCAATTTGGCGTTTGAGCAATTTATTCATAGTATCATCCTATTTCTCAGAAAAGGTAGTAATAGTCATTGTCTGGTTGTGGAGTTCACTCTGTTTG
>QNBZ01000214.1 GCA_003644295.1 Planctomycetota bacterium | reverse complement strand
GTTAATTTTCCCCTGCTTCATCAGCCAAGCCGCCATATTATCGCATATAAGCACAACATCAATCCCTGCCTGTTTTAACTCCCATGTTGTTAGCCGGGCGCCCTGCAACAATGGCCTGGTCTCATCGACATAGACCGTGAACTTCCTTGCTTTTTTGTGGGCTTCGAACATCACCGATAAAGCTGTCCCCTGTCCCGCTGTCGCCAGTGCGCCGGCATTGCAGTGCGTCAGGATACCGTCTCCGTCTTCGATAAACTTCTCACCGTTTTCGCCGATTCGCTGACACATATCCACATCTTCGGCACAGATAGCGTTTGCTTCAGCCAAAACAACTTTCCGTAATTCTCGCAAATTTGTCTCTGGCTCAGCGGCGACAAATTCTTCAGCTTTTTGTTTAACTCTGTCTATTGCCCAGAACAGATTTGCTGCTGTTGGACGTGATGAGTCAAGATAATCCGCGGCTTTTTTCAGACATTCAAGTGCATCGAGCATCGAGTATCGAGTATCGAGTTTCTGCATTGCCAGTACCAGCCCGTATGCGCCCGCAACACCTATAGCCGGAGCGCCGCGAACGGCTAACGTTTTTATCGCCTCGAAAAGCTGTTCAATATCTCTGCACTGCAATTTGACAAGTTCGCTGGGTAGCCGCCGCTGGTCGACAAGCTCCAAAAAGCCATCAACATCACCAACCCATTTAAGTGTCTGAGCAATCATAATTCGTATCTCGTATCTCGTGAAGCGTATCTCGTATTTCGCCTCACGCTTTTAATTTTTCCTTCAAATACTTTGCCGTGTAGCTTTTTTTGTTTTTGACAATTTCTTCCGGCCTGCCTTCAGCAACGACCCTACCGCCGGCGTCTCCACCCTCGGGACCGAGGTCTATAATGTAATCTGCCATCTTAATAACGTCAAGATTGTGCTCGATTACCACAACGGTATTGCCGCAATCAGTCAGCCGCTGCAAAACATTTAAGAGGTTATGAATATCGGCAAAGTGCAGCCCGGTCGTCGGCTCATCCAGCAGGTACAAAGTATGACCGGTATCGGCCTTGCCCAACTCGGTGGCCAGCTTTACCCGCTGGGCTTCCCCGCCGGAAAGTGTCGTCGAGGATTGCCCCAGTTTCATATATCCCAGGCCGACATCGTCGAGTGTTTTCAATAGACGAACAATCGTTGGAAAATTTGCGAAAAACTTGAGCGATTCTTCAATCCTCATATTTAGCACATCGGCGATATTTTTGCCCTTATAGCTAACCTGGAGTGTTTCCGCATTATACCTGCTACCTTTACACTTCTGACAGGTTACATAGACGTCCGGCAGAAAGTGCATTTCAATCTTTTTCGTACCTTGTCCTTTGCAGTATTCACAGCGTCCGCCTTTGACGTTGAAGCTGAATCTGCCTGGCTTATAGCCGCGAATCTTCGCTTCCCGAGTCATACTGAACAGTTTTCTTATCACGTCAAAGACGCCGGTATATGTAGCCGGATTGCTGCGGGGCGTCTTTCCGATGGGCGACTGGTCTATCTCTATGACCTTATCGATTTGCGAAACGCCGAGAATAGTCCCATGCCTGCCCGGCTTCTCACGAGACCAGTAGAGTCGGCGGCGCAGCGCCCTTAACAAAATCTGGCTCACGAGCGTGCTTTTGCCGGAACCGGAAACACCTGTAACGCAGGTAAATACGCCGAGCGGAAACTTAACGTCGATATTTTTGAGATTATTCTCCGCAGCAGCTTTTACTTCGATGCACTTTCTCATATTGCATTTACGTCTTCGAGCCGGCAGAGCTATTCTCTTTTTACCGCTTAGATACTCGCCCGTCAGTGACCTGGCACAGCCAACTATCGTCTCGTAATCACCCTGGACGACAACTTCGCCGCCATGTGCGCCGGCAGCCGGGCCGATATCGATGATATGCTCGGCGCTTTTGATAACGTCTTCATCATGCTCAACAACCAGGACGGTATTGCCGAGTTTGGTCAGTTTCCGCAGCAGGCCTATCAATCGGTCGTTGTCCCGTTTGTGCAGGCCTATTGTTGGCTCATCAAGCACATAACAGACCCCGACCAGACCGCTGCCGACCTGTGTGGCAAGACGGATTCTCTGGGCTTCGCCGCCGGAAAGAGTGCTGCTGCTGCGGTCAAGAGTCAAATAGCCAAGCCCTACGTCAACCATAAATTTCAGCCGGGCCTTTATTTCCTTCAGCACCTGGGCGGCAATCAATGCCTTTTCTTTATCTAATTTCAATTTGTTGAAAAATTGCTGCGCTTTTTCAACGCTTAATGACGCCAATTCGTGTATGTTTTTGCCGCCTACGGTTACAGCGATGGCTTCGGGACGAAGCCGGGCGCCTTTGCAACTACGGCAGGGTTGTTCAGAGAGGTAGCTGTGCAGTCTTTGCTTGACATATTCACTGCTGGTCGTTTTCCATCGCCGGGTAAGATTCGGAATAACACCTTCAAAAGACATACCGTATTTTTGCTCGTCCGACGCAGTCGTGCCGTACATCAGAACCCTCTTTATCTCCGGCGGTATCTGCTCATAAGGAATCGACTTACTGATGCCCATATTCCTGCAGAACCTCTTTACAAGTCGGTTATAGTAAATATTCATCCTCTTGCCGCCTTTGCGCCAAGCGTCGATGGCACCGCTTTCCAGCGATACGCTTTTGTCCGGCACAATCAGGTCAGGGTCAAATTCGAGAATTGTCCCCAGCCCATCGCAGCTTTTACAGGCACCGTAAGGGCTGTTAAAGCTGAAAAGTCGGGGTGACAGCTCTTCAAGCGACGCCTGCGGATGTTCAGGACAGGCAAACTTCTCACTGTAAATGACCTCTTGCCAATCAGTGTCCGCTGTCTGCTGTCTGCTACCCGCTGTTTTCGGTTTCTCTACCAGCACCAAAAGCGTCCCGTCGGCCAATTTCAGCGCCGTCTCAATCGAATCAGCCAATCGAATACGAACCGAACTGTTGATAATCAGCCGGTCAACAACTGCTGCGATATTGTGCTTTTTGTTCTTGTTCAAAAGCGGGATATTTTTTATGTCGTAGACGACTCCGTCAACGCGCACGCGTACAAATCCTTCGCGTTGCATATTGGCAAAAACATCTTTGTGCTCGCCTTTTTTGCCGCGAACCAGCGGGGCGCAAATCTGGACTTTAGTACCCTCCGGCTGCTCAAGTATCGATTCGACTATCTGCGAGGAGTGCTGACTTGTAATTTCCCTGCCGCATACCCAGCAGTGCGGCTGACCGACACGGGCAAAAAGCAATCTGAAATAGTCATAGATTTCAGTGGTTGTAGCAACCGTTGAGCGGGGATTACTGCCGGATTTTCGCTGCTCGACTGCGATTGTAGGCGGCAGTCCCGTGATACTGCCAACTGCTGGCTTTTGTCCGCCGCCGGCGGATTCCAAAAACTGACGGGCATAAGCGCTTAGCGACTCGACATATTTTCTCCTGCCCTCGGCGTAAATCGTATCGAAGGCAAGCGAGCTTTTGCCTGAGCCGCTTATGCCGGTGATTACCACCAACTTATCGCGCGGAATTTCAAGCGAGATATTTTTAAGATTATGCTCGGCTGCTCCAGTAATCCGAATCGCTTTTTCCGCTCGTTTAGCCATATTGCCCCGTTATTGCTACAAGCACTGCTTTTG
>QNBZ01000213.1 GCA_003644295.1 Planctomycetota bacterium | reverse complement strand
GGATCGGTAGCTGCTGATTCTTGGTCAGCGTCATTAGCTGCAGAAACCTTGTAATAATAAGTAGTTCCATTGGTTAATCCTGTATCAGTATAGGAAGTATTAGTGGTGGTAGCCAAAAACGGATACTGCGAGCCAGATTTACGATAAATGTAGTAGAGCGTTGCTCCAGAAGAACTGTTCCAGCTCAAAGTTACTTGGCTATCGCCTGCTGTAGCGCTTAATCCTGTAGGAGTAGGGGGAGCACCTTCTACAGACTCACTTGGTGCAAAGGTAGAAAAGTGATCGGTAGAAGCCTTCAGAGTTATTGATTGAAGCGTTGACCAAGTAGCATTGCTTGGGGTCAGAGTAACAGCAGTAGGAATCTCGACCCAGTTATTGGCTGTGCTGTCATAATAGGAAATTTTTAGCTTTCTTGCTTGCTCTATGCTAGAAATACCTTCAGCAGAAAGTTCTGATTTTGTTAACTTAATCTCTATATCAACAGACTGATTCAGATTGGTAATCGATCTTCCTTGGTTGTCTCCACTAGAATAATAAGCACTAATTTCTTTGGCTTTTGAAGAGAATATCTTTGCTCCTTGAGCTTCAGGAGCTTTCATTGTGTTCTGAACTCTTATAGCTACTTCTGTAGACTCTGAACCAAGAGCACCATTGGGAATCTCTATTTTTGTATCTGTTGTCTGAATAACACCTCCTTGGGAAGCCCGAATAGACTGCTCTTTTCTTTGAGGATCAAAGTCCACAGCAGATAAGTTAATAGTGACCCCATTGGCAGGAGCGGTAATTCTTAGAGGTGCAGAAAGGCGATAACCCTCAGCCACTGCTTCTATTTTCCAATCTCCTGAGGAAACATTTAATGTAAAAGATCCATCTGCATCAGATACTGTCTGTGCCCATCCTCCTTGACCATTGCTAGCCCAAACCATAGCGTTAGCTATCGGTGTTGAGTTGTATTGAACGGTTCCAGAAATTGTAGCGCCAGTATTTCTGGTCAAAGAAAGAGTCAATCCTGAAATATCAGAATTAACAGTAGTACTTGTTACCGATCCAGAATATCCAGCCTTCCCTACCCCGATATCATATTCTCCTGGTCTTAATCTCAAAGTAAAAGTACCATCTGGATTGACCCTTGTTCCTCCTCCTCCATTAGGACCACCAGCCCAGACAAAAGCATCACTGGATGTCCCACTATCAACTGTAACTGTGCCCGAAACAGTATAATAACCCACACTGGTTAAGTCGATTTCTACAATGGTGGAACCAGAAACAGTCACAGTAGTAGCAGGAATAGGACCAAAAGTAGGAATTCCTCCTTCAATAGTATATTGAGTAGAACCACTGAAAGGAACTTCAATTTTATAGATATCGTAACTCGTGGAAGTAGAAACTCTCACATCAGTGAATCCATGTCCTAAATTAGAATGAGCACCAATAAAAACATCGTGGAAGGTGTTTCCTGGCTTAAGATGGATCTCCAGAATTGCAGTTGAACGAGAAATGTTCTGACTACTCAAATCAGAATTAATAGCATTTCCGTTATTTAGAATTCCTTTATAAATTTCTCCTCTGCCTGGTATAGCTGCATGAAGATATAGACCAGAAAGTCCTTTCCTGATCTTAATACTATAATTTCCAGAAGTATC
The DNA here is from genome assembly GCA_003644295.1 of Planctomycetota bacterium. Classification (GTDB taxonomy): domain Bacteria; phylum Planctomycetota; class Phycisphaerae; order Sedimentisphaerales; family Anaerobacaceae; genus B140-G9. The sequence continues at coordinate 2,014 of QNBZ01000213.1, read as the reverse complement.
TGTTCTTGCCCAACCTACCCCCTTGCCAAATTCTCCTTGGGTTATCCAGACATCAACATTGCTCTGAGGAGAACCATTTTTGGTAACCTGTCCTGAGATAGTAACAAAATTAGTACTCTCTAAGATAAAGTTTACAATCGGATTTTGAGAAGCTGTTACAGCAATATTACTCTTCTCGGACAGTTCTCCATATTCTCTAGCAAAACCTCCTACATGATAATTGGAACAGAAAGGAACATACATCTTGTAATATCCTTGGGAATCAGTAAAAGCATGACCTCCACCAGGACCTCCTTCACACCAACAATAAATATCTACATTGGCTATTCCATTCCCTGATCCATCTCTCACATATCCCTCAATGTAGGAAGTCGGCGGCTCCAGTTTAATTGTTATATCAAGATCTTCATCAGTAAGATCAAACTCAGTGCTTGAATCCACAAGAATATCTTTCTGAACCGGGAAAGGCATCATTGGTCCTGTAATTTCAATCTTATAAGAGCCTTCAGTTACATAAAGATCAAAATATCCTTGTGAGTTGGCTCGAGCAGCGCTAGATTTTCCATTAGCTTTTGGTTCAAAAGCTATAATCCACAGTTCTTGGTATTTTATAGCAGATAATGGATTACCATCTGCTCCAACTACTCTCCCCCTGATTCTTCTATCTGCCTCAGTAAAAGTAAAGTTGGCTGAGGCTGTAGGAGAACCAGCGCTAACAGTAACTGTTTGCGAAGAAGGATCCAAAAGTTGACTTGCTCCACTAACAAATGGAGGAATATGGGCTTCTACTCGATAAGTTCCCGGCCCTGATAAAGCTAAAGCAAAAGAAGTGGTACAATTAGAATTGGTTTGGAAAAATGAGGGTTGGGGACCGCCAGGACCCATTTCTCCTTCTACTCCTTCTGGCAAAGCCATTACCGCCACTAATTTATTCTGACCCTGGGAAGTGCAACTGGTTCCTAAAGTAATTGTTCCTGAAACTTGATAAGTAGTGGTTCCCTGAAGGGTTAAAACTTGAGGACTACTAGTGGAATTGTTTGATTGAATTTCTCTTCCTGGAGCCGATAAATAATTCCCTGAAGCATCAAAAGCCCAAGTAAAACCTTGAGAAGAAATATTGGGAATAGTATAAATCTTGGTTGAAGTATCAAAAGTTGTTCCTTGGGAATCACCATCATAATAGACATTTTCACCAGTTGGCCCGCCAACAAAAATTCTCAGATTAGTTGAAGTAGAAAGAGTGGTAGTGCTGCCATCAGGTAATAAAGTATCAATTCTAAAATAAACATTAGTTAAAACATCAAAGAAAGAGGCCTCAGTAATATCTGACATTAATCCATCGCTACTTACTACCTGAACGGGACCGGAATTGGCGCCGTTTGGGACCACCGCGGTACGGGAGGTATCGGTCCAGATAGTAGGTGAGGCGTCACCTGGTGGCAAAGGTCCAGTAGTGGGACGAAAACCACCACAGAAAAACACACTGCCCGTAGCTGAGCCAAAATTGGAACCAGAAATGGTTACGGTTTTTCCGGTAGTAGTAGCTTGGGGTGAAATTGAAGAAATTTGGGGAACCGAACCTGACTCTACTAATAAAGTTGAGGTGGAATAACTAAGAGGAAATTGTTCAGGTTCAATGTCTTGAATTCCAGAGACAGAAAAACTAATTTGGGTACCCTGGGTTAAATTTAAACCTCTGATGACTACTTGATTACCAAAGAAATCCAAAAATGGATAGCCCGGCTGACCACAATTAGTAAGGGTGGAACCATTTACCGTGTAATTAGAGCAAGTCATTGCCTGGTCTCCCCTTAAATTTTTGCTCGTCTTAAAAATTATTCTATCAGGAAAGGCCTTAATTGAGATAACTTGAGGCAAGGCGGGTAAATCATATTGAACAAGAGAACTGGAAGCATTACCGACAACATCCCTGAGACTTAACCAGAGAGAAGAATAATAAGTGCTTCCTAAATTGAGATTGAGGTTTCCATTTTGACTAATTGAAGTAGTGGCT
>QNBZ01000212.1 GCA_003644295.1 Planctomycetota bacterium | reverse complement strand
CTCCTTATTCACTGGATAAATGTAAAGGCCGAAGATATTGATGAGGCAACAAATATAATAGGCCGGAGATTTGAGAAATATTTAAGGGTGATATTTACATAGAGTGGATAGGGTTTTTGATGAAAAATACAGATATATTAGTAGTAGGTGGAAGCGCAGCAGGGGTTACTGCTGCCATAAGTGCCAGAAGGTATTATCCGAATGCCAGTATTACACTTGTGCGCAAGGAAAAAGACGTTCTAATCCCATGTGGAATTCCCTATATTATTGGTACGATTGGGTCGCCGGATAAAAATCTTATTCCTGATGCGGTGCTTTCAAAAAACAATGTGGACTTCATTATAGACGAAGTTATCTCTATAGATAAGGCGGCAAAGACGGTAAAGACTTCGAGCGGAAACAGTTTAACATACAAAAAACTTATTTTGGCAACAGGTTCATCGCCGTTTATCCCTCCAATTCCCGGAATTAACCTGCCTAACGTCTTTACTATAAAGAAAGATACAGAATATCTTCGAGGGCTTCTAAAAGCTCTGGACCAATCTGAGAATGTTGTAATTATCGGTGGTGGTTTTATCGGATTGGAATTTGGTGACGAGTGTAAGAAACGCGGCATTTTGAATGTTACGATTATTGAACTTTTACCGCATTGTCTTCTTTTGGCCTGTGATGAGGAAATCTGCATTCTGATTGAGAATAAGCTTAAAGAAAGTGGCATTAATGTTTTGGCTGATAACAAAGTCAAGCTTGTCGGAGGCAAAAAAAGATTAGAATACGTAGAGCTGGAAAATGGTGAGATACTCAAAGCAGATGTGGTTATATTGGGAATAGGAGCCGTGCCAAATGTCGAGCTTGCTGCTGCCGCCGGTTTAGCTACTAACAAGGAAAAAGGTGTATATGTTGATGAGTTTATGCGAACCACAGATGAGGATATTTTTGCAGCAGGAGATTGCACGCAAAAGAGGTGCTTTTTCACAGGAAGGCCGGCCTTGCTGCGTTTGGCATCCATTGGAACTATGGAAGCCAGAGTAGCCAGCGCGAATTTGTTCGGGTTACGCCTGAAGAGTGAATGTCCTATTGGTGTATTTGGTACTGTAATCGGTGATTTGGCGATTGGCTCGGCTGGTATGACTGAGAGGTCGGCAAAGCAGGCAGGATTTGACGTTTTTAGTGGAGAGTTTGAAACGCCTGATAAACACCCGGCATCTATGCCGAATACAAAAAACTTAAAGGTGAAGTTGATTTTCGAGAAGAATAGTCGTGTACTTTTGGGTGGTCAGGCTTATGGCAGTATGACAGCGGCAAAGGTAGCAAATTTTATTGGCGCTCTTGTACAGAAAAGAATGAGGGTAGATGAGATAGTAGCGTTCCAAATGGGCAGCCATCCTATGCTTACCCCATCGCCGATAGCTAACCATATCGCCAACGCCGCCGAAATTGCCTTGGCAAAGATTTGGTAGAAATATGGAAAATGGCAGCAGACTATGAAAAATTCAGTGAGCTTTTAAAATCTTTAGCTCATCCTGCAAGGTTAAGAATTGTAGCTGGTCTTATTAAAAACGAATGCAATGTTGCTAAAATACAGGATATACTGGGACTGCCTCAATCTACCATTTCACAGCATTTGAGAGTATTGAAAAATGCGGGCATCATTAATGGCAGAAAAGAAGGAACTAAAACGTGCTATAGGGTAATCGACACGCGAGCGAGAAAGATTATAGGAATAATTAAAAGGAAATAATTTTTTTCATTGGTTCAATCGCATTATTCATATATGCAAATAAGGTAATAAATTATGGCGGTTAATACGAGCGATATTGTTTTTCTTGCAATCATATCGGCCGGCATTGTTTTGTGCCTTTTACGTATGCTCAAAGGCCCAACCGCCAGCGACAGAGCGGTAGCGGTGGATACTGTATCTACGATTACAACCGCCTTGCTTGTTCTTTTGGGGTCTATCTTTGAAAGATATGTTTATTTGGATGTCGCTTTGGTTTATGCGGTTCTAACCTTTATCGGTTCAGTAGCTATCGCAAGATTTTTGGAAAAGGGAATCTAAATGCAGATTATAGGGACTGTCATCACAGGAATCGGTATAATATTTCTTTTTATAGGTAGTTTAGGTTTATTCAGACTCCCTGATGTGTACAACCGTCTGCAGGCAGGAACAAAGTGTACAACGCTGGGTGCTTTCTTCACCATCGTTGGTGTTGGGATAATGCAACCCGACTGGCTGCTGAAGACCTTGGTTATTGCCCTGTTTATCCTTATCACCAATCCTATTTCCAATCATGCTTTAGGTAGAGCATCTTGTAAGAGTGGTGTCCCTCTGTGCGATAGAACTGTTGTAGATAAAACTAAGAACTTTGAGAAGTGTAGACCCATTCACGATGAGTTAGAAGGAGACGGGGAGATACAATGATATTCGTTTTCTTTCTAATACTTTTGATGCTGGTCGCAGCAATTGCTGCCTCTGTTTTTAGAGATTTAATTAGTGCGGTAATTGCCACAACATTGGTAAGCTTGGCTGCTTCGATACTTTTCTATTTACTTGCCGCACCCGATGTAGCGATGGCTGAGGCTGCTATTGGTGCGGCATTGACTACAGCTATCTTTATTATTGCTATTAGAAGAACAAAGAGATACGAGGAATGAGAAAGATAGTCAGCATACTTTTATTGGCAATAGTAGCCGTGGGAATTGGCCTTTCGCTGGCAAAGATTCCTTTCGGTACGCCTAAGACGAAAATAGGCAGGCATTATATTAACGAAGGCGTAAAAGAAACCGGAGCTACGAATACAGTTACATCAGTTGTGGTAAGTTACCGTGGCTTCGACACTTTAGGTGAAGTTACGGTTTTATTTATTGCAGCTATCGGCTTGGGAGCAGTTCTAAGCAACATCGGGAAAAAAACGGCCGGGAAAATACAGCCAGCCAGTATGGTACTCTCAACCGGCTGCAGAGTTCTGTTTCCTCTTATTCTTGTTTTCGGCAGCTATATTTTCATTCATGGTCACCTTACCCCGGGTGGGGGATTTCAGGGGGGTGCGATTATCGCTTCAGGCTTTCTTTTAATTTATCTTGGCTGTCGGGAGAGGAGAATTAGCCAGAAAGCATCTAAAGTTACAGAGTCATTAGGAGGCCTGGTCTTTGTAGTAATAGGCCTGCTTGGTTTAGTTTTCGGCGGTTATTTCCTTTTAAACTTTTTGCCTAAAGGAACATCCAACACACTCTTCAGTGCTGGTATTATTCCTATTATTTATATTGCAATTGGATTTAAGGTAGGTTCGGAATTAGCTGGTATTATTGACAATCTGATTGAGGAAAGTTGATGCCACGATGAGTTTTTTGAACAGTTACATTTATTACATAGGAGCTTTTGGGCTTATATTGATTGGGCTTTATATCATTTTGGTTAAACATAACCTCATTAAAGTTATTATTGGTCTTGGCATTTTGGATACAGGCGTAAACCTGTTTCTAATTTCTGTTGGTTACATTACCAAAGGAACTGCCCCCATTTTTTCCAAACCCGGAATAGATCCTGAGCGTATGGTTGACCCGGTACCACAGGCATTGGTTCTGACAGCTATCGTAATTGGCGTAGCAGTTCTGGCATTGGCCCTTTCGTTGGCTATCAGATTATATCAGCATTATGGTACGCTT
>QNBZ01000211.1 GCA_003644295.1 Planctomycetota bacterium | reverse complement strand
TTTGCCGCTTCGACATCGTCAAGTTCAAGCAGGAACAGGCCAAAATCGAGAATAACGTCAACATCACCGGGATTGGCACGAAGCTCTGCCAGGAAATACTCACGCCCCTTGGTATAGTCGCCCTCGGACCAGTAGGCCTGGGCGACTCGATAGTTGATTTGCGGGTGGTTCGGCTCAAGTTCAGCCGTTCTAAGCCAGCAGCTAATCGCTTTTTTATACTGGCCGCGAATAAAAAGACTATTGCCGATATTATAATAACACAGCGCACAGTCCGGCTTTATCTGCTGGGCGAGGTAAAACATCTGCTCGGCCAAGTCGTGCTGACCCATCTCGGTATAAGTAATTATGCGGTTGCAATAGCACGGCTCAAACGTGTTGTCCATTTGCTGGATGTGTTCAAAGGTATCGATGGCCAGGTCGTATTGGCCGGTGCGGGTATAATCTACCGCTAATGAGTTGAGTATCTCCAGGTCGGAAGGGTTCAGTTCAAGAGCAATTTCGTATTCGCTGATTGCATCCTCGAATTGATTAATAGCGTCAAGGGCAAGGGCCTTGTTAAAATGCAAGGAGCTGTTGGAAGGGTTTATCTCAATGGCCTCGTCTAATTCCAGGAGAGCTTGTGATATTTTCCCGTCTTCGTAAAGCTCGAAAGCCCTCAGCGCCTTACGCTCGCCTTTTCCGTATGAATCATAACTCATATCTTCGAATGGCATAATCGTCTCAAAAATGTTTTGTAGCTTAACGGGTAAAAATTTACCAAAGCACATTTCGGCAATAAAACATCATCGACTTACACTGTTTTCTGTTGGCTTTGGACATTTTTGTCCAATACAAAATTTTGCCGACAATTTCGGTCATAAACCCTTATAATTACGCAGGTTAGCCCACATCGCCGAAACGCCATCAGTCAAAGTGTTTCTGTCGCCGGGCTGTTTTTCTGGAAAGTGGTGCCGGATAGTCTTATAATGTTGCTTTAGTAAAACGACCGGGGAAAAACTGAACGCTGAACGCTGTAATTATTTGGAGAAATGAAACTATGATTAAGGAAATAAAAGGCCAGATAACAGCCGGCAAAGCCGGTTACGCTATCGTTGTTAGTCGGTTCAACGAATTCATAACCTCCAAGCTGCTTGCCGGCGCAATTGATTCTCTGACCCGACACGGCGCCGGCGATGAACAAATATCCGTGGTCTGGGTGCCGGGCGCCTGTGAGATTATCCCAGCCGCGAAGAAGCTTGCACAGAGCGGCAAATATGCTGCGGTACTGTGTCTCGGCGCGGTTATAAGAGGGCAAACCGGACATTACGATTATGTTTGTCAGCAGGTAGTCAGGGGTATCGGGCAAATCAACTACGAATCGAAGACACCGGCGATATTCGGCGTTCTAACCTGCGAGACGCTCGAACAAGCACTCGACAGAGCCGGCGCAAAGATGGGCAACGCAGGCGCCGAAGCAGCTCTGACGGCTATGGAAATGGCAAACGTAATGGAACAAATTTAAGTAGTTCGTTGACTATGAACAATGAACTTTGACAAGAGAACAAGAGCCAGAGAGTTGGCGATGCAGAGTTTGTATCAACTCGATGTCCAGGGACCAAAGTTGTTCAAGTTTTTAGGCGAGTTTTTTATAGAGAACGAACCGGATGATTTTATCCGCAAACTCGCTTCCGACTGGACAAAAGGTACGTGGGAAAATCTGGCGCAGTGCGATGAACTGATAAGCGCTTCGGCAATAAAGTGGCATCTGGCACGACTTGCGACCGTTGACAAAAGCATTTTGAGGTTAGCTGTTTATCAGTTGAAGTTCTGCCCCGACATCCCGCCCAGGGTTGTGATAAATGAAGCTATTGAGCTTGCCAAGAAGTTCAGCACCGAAAAGTCCGGCTCGTTTGTCAACGGTGTGCTTGACGCCGTCCTGAAGGGGTTAAAACCCCCAACATAAAGTTGGGGGCTTATGTTTTTTCTTATGAGAAAAATAGCGGTATTAAACCAGAAAGGCGGAGTGGGCAAAACCACAACGGTAGTTAATACTGCCGCCGCTCTTGCCGCTATGGGTTCGAAGGTGGTTGTGATTGACCTTGACCCTCAGGCACATCTGACGATACATCTCGGCCTTGAACCGGAAACCACAGAAGCCGGCTCATATAAAATCCTTACACAGTCGGCAAAGTTTGAAGAGGAAATTCTGCTCGTGCGTCCGAACCTCTGGCTGCTGCCTGCAAATATCGATTTGGTTGGCGCCGAGAGCGAGCTGGTAAGCGTGGTCGGCAGAGAAACTATTCTGCGGGAGACCGTCAGAACGGTTGAGGACAACTTTGATTATCTTTTCATCGACTGCGCCCCTTCGCTCGGACTGCTGACGCTCAATGCACTCGCAGCAGCCGATGAAGTCCTGATTCCGCTTCAGCCGCATTTCCTTGCCCTGCAGGGACTCGGCAAACTATTGCAGACAGTTGAGCTTGTCAACAAAAGAATCAACCCTGCATTGCAGGTTACAGGGGTTTTGCTTTGTATGTTTGACAGCAGAGCTTCGCTTCCAAATGAAGTCAGGGCCGACATCGAGCGGTTCTTCAACGATGCACGTGGTACCGACTGCGCCTGGTCCGATGCGAAAATTTTACCGGCTTATATCCGAAGAAACATCAAGCTTGCCGAGGCGCCGAGCTACGGCAAAACAATTTTCGAATACGAGCAGAACTGTCACGGCGCCGAAGATTACAAAAAGGTAGCTGAATTCATACACACTCATTCACAACTGTCGGCAAAATCAACCACCGACAGTTTAGCCCCGCCATCTGTGGGCGGGGCCGTTTAGAGCTGAATTAACTTGAATTATTATTACCTGTTACGTCTCTGCCTTATTCTGGGTCTCATTACGTCCGGCTTGCCCGTCTGAATCGCGCGAGGCGACCTTACTATTTTGTCAGCGGCTTTTTCCTTGAGCGTATCCAGCAGTGACTTAAATGCTTCGGATTTTTCTGTTCGTTCCAGCCTGGCTTTTATCCGGTCTTTTACCTTTTCAAACGGCAGGATTTTTGGCTCGGTTTTGCCTTCAAGGCGAGCGATTTCATAGGCGTTGTCTTTAGTTTTGACAGGCCCGATTAAATCGTTTTTCTTAGCCGCTGTCATCGCCGAAAAAAACGCATCCCCGAAGCGCCTTTTAACCGTTTTGTACATATATTTTTTAGCGACCCCGCCCTTTTTGGCGTCACTATAAATAGACAGCTCCTTGGCGAGTTCGTTAATATCCTCGCCGGCTTTTATGCGCTCCAGCGCCGCCTGGGCCTGCTCCTGCGTTTTGGTTCTTATATGCGAGAAACTTAAATAACCCGGCTGCTTCAATCTCGGGTCGGTCTCTTTGTTTTCTTCATAGTAAGCCAAAACCTTTTCATCGCTGATTTCCACGGCGTCCCTCACCTGCGAGGTCAACTGCTGGACAAAGCTCTTCTTTCTCATCAATTCGGCGAGGAACTTTGCTTTGGGTTCTCTGGTGATGCCGCGTCTTTCGGCCTCTGCGTACAGCAGTTCATTTCCGAGCCACCAGTCTGCAATTCTGGCGATTGTGTTCTTATCTGCGCCCGGCTGCATCCACTCGATCTGCTGCATCGTCAATTTCTTATCGCCCAAACTGATGATTACTTCCGAACCGCTAACGTCATTGACAGTGGTTTCTGGCGTAGTTTCTGG
>QNBZ01000210.1 GCA_003644295.1 Planctomycetota bacterium | reverse complement strand
TTTTCTCGTTCGAAATTCCAGAGGGTGACCTGTCGTACAGTTTGCCGTCGTCACCTGTACAGATCGATTCGACGCTCGCGAAGCTCTACGAGGCCTTTCCTGATCTCGTGAGGCTTGCCGAAAAGGAGAATCTTCTCTTTCACCTTTCCGAGGAGCTGGAGAAGACGAGGCGCAGGGTGAATGCGCTGGAGTATGTTCTTATACCGGACCTCGGAGAGGTGATAAGGAGTATCGAGAACAAGCTCAGCGAGAACGAGAGGAGCAATCAGACACGACTCATGAAGATAAAAGACATGGTCAAAGAGAGAGCCGTTTGATCGCCAAATGGCTGACCCGGGGTCGCTCGCGCGGACTTTTTTATTCTCCTCCGCAATTTTTCACGGTGTTCAAAGTAATCCTCAAAAGGGAACGCAAGATACATATTACCCCCTATTAGGAGGTCACCTTATCTCTTCCTGTTTCCGCAAAATAATCTTCAAATTCATTGACATAAGCAAGGCTTCTTCTTATATTTTTGTCGAGAGTGTAAGGTAAAAACCGAAAATATATACAGGAGAGCTTGAGACCCACACCAGTTTACGATCTCCCGGTAAGGTCTCAGATTTTTTTAATGCACAGGGAGAAGTAAACCCCGATGATCGGATTGGTTTGAAGGTAAGGAGTGGTACGATGAGAGATCGTTCCGTATTGAGGCTATCGGCTGCCCTTGTTTCCATTATCCTACTGACATTGTTTTTCAGCGCCCCCGTGATGGCTCAGACGGGCAAGATAACGGGTAAGGTGACTGCCAAGAAGACCGGAGCTGCTCTGCCGTATGCAAACGTCGTTCTGGTTGGAACGAAGATGGGAGCGATGACGTTGACCGACGGCACATATACCGTTGTGGGCGTACCGGTTGGCACCTATACGGTAAAGGTGATGATGATGGGGTACAAGTCCGTTTCGAAGACGGGTGTCAGGGTAAATGCAAACGAAACGGTGACGGTCAATTTTGCTCTGGAAGAGACAATTGTCGGCAAGACTCAGGAAATCATCGTCGAAGCCACTCAGCCGCAGATAGAGCGGAAGGCGAGCCAGACAACACACAAGGTTTCCGGTAAAGAGATGCAGGATCTGCCCGTCGACGACGTCGTCGAGGCTGTTGCTCTGAAGAGTGGTATCGTCAAGACAGGTGACGACCTGCACGTAAGGGGCGGTCGTTCGGGAGAGATACAGTTTCAGATAGATGGTGTACCGGTGGACGATCCTCTCGGAGGAGGAGCGATCTCGGTGGGTCTTCTTGCAACGGATCAGAGCGAAGTGATCACCGGAGGAATGGACGCCGAGTACGGTAATGCACAGTCGGCCGTGATCAACGTTACTACGAGAGAGGGCGGCAGGACGTTCGAAGGGCAAGCCCGTTATATGACGGACGATTTCGGCCGCAAGGACAAGACATATACGAATTACGACAGGTTTAGCATCGGGTTCGGCGGTCCGACGCTGATCAGGAACCTGACGTACTATCTTTCCGGTGAGGCAACATTCACGGATGGGGAAAACTGGACCGTTGCGAGAAAGAACGAGCAGAAGTTCCTCGGTGACTGGATCAAGTTCACCGATAGAAGCTACGAGAGCTATAACGTTCAGGGAAAACTCGCCTGGCAGGTTTCGCCGAGAATGAAGATAACAGGCGAGGCGATATATACACACTCGAGGTCCATGCCTTACATTCACAACTGGAACATCGAGGGGTACGTTCAGAAGGTTTATCGTTTCATCACCCTGAGGCCAAGCAGAGATGTTCAGGCTGAAGAGGCCCGTTCGTTCAGCCAATACACCAGTGTATATTACGGTCCTTGGATTAACAAGGAGATACCGAGAGTAGAATATTACCCTGGAACCCTGGAGCAGCGAAAGAAGGTTATCTATCCGGTTGTTGTTTTTGCGAAGGTCAGGGATCCGAACGATCTGACCAAACCGGCTTACCTTGTCCGCTACGACAACTTCTATGCAAGGATTTTGACGAATGTCTATGGAGAGGACGTGGAGGTTATCTGGGACGAAGCGATAGTGAATCAGAACGGTGAGAAAGAAAAATACGAGAGCAAGATAATGTTTGAAGGGTTTCAGAATCCTGAGAGCCACTTCAGCCATTTCAGGGACGATTCGAGCTATGTTTATTTCAATTCGGCCGAGAGGACGGCTACGAACAAATCGAACAACCTCAATGTTAAGTTTGCCTTGAATCACAATATCAGCGACGATGTTCTCTATTCGATCAAATTGAGTACGGTAAGATTCAATACGTTGTCGACAGTGAACGACAAGGAGCCGGAAGAGTATTCTAGTGCGGGCATGCCGGCGATACTCCCCAATGGAGACTGGCGTTACAGCGGTGTCAGCAACATGGTTTTCTATACCGATCCCGAACATCCTTACTTCGTGACCTGTTACGATTATCCGAACTACCATCATCGTAAGAGCGCTACTTACATTTTAAAGGCTGACTTGACATCGAAGAAATGGGAGAGCCACAAATTCAAGACAGGTATTCAGGCGATATACAACGACCTCGACGAGGAGTTGAGAGTGTATCCATCGAGGTTGAGATTGCTAGAGGACGGCACTTACGTACAGGGACTCAGCGTCAACGTGTTCCACAACTTCAACCCTGAAGCCTCTTACTACATTCAGGACAAGTGGGAGTATCAGGGGATGGTTGTGAATGCTGGTTTAAGGGTCGATTTCTTCTCTCCCGGTAACAATACCGATATTAAGATCAGGAGCTCCGAGATTAACCCGAATGTCGAGAAGTACAAGTTTCAGATAAGTCCGCGTATCGGTTTTGCTTTTCCGATCACCGACAAGGACAAATTCCACTTCCATTACGGCCGGTTCACCCAATGGCCGAGCAGATCGTATCTTTTCCAGACTCAGGACCTCATTGGGTGGGGCGGTATCCTTGGCAATCCAAACCTCAATGAGGAGCTCACGATTTCTTATCAGGCTGGTGTGTCTCACCAGTTCACAGAGACGGTCGCAGGGCATTTCGTTGTGTTTTCGAAGGACATATACGGGCTTATCTCTTCGACGAGGGTATTCGACGAGAGCCTCGGTGTGCAGGGCTATAGATACATCAATAAAACCTACGCAAGTTCGAGAGGTCTGGAGGTCAGCATAGAGAAGAGACTGAGCAAATATATCGGCGGAGAGATATCCTATACATATTCATACGCCGACGGTGTTGCTTCGGACGCGAACTTTGGAGTTACCGCAGAGGGCCTTTCCCATCTCCCTACTCAGGAACTCCCTCTCGATTGGGATCAGCGTCATACGCTCAATGTGACCCTGAGGATACAGGATGAAAACAAGTGGGGTGCAACGATTGTTTACTCGTACGGCAGCGGTCTCCCTTGGACTCCTTATGATAGGTTTGCAAGGCGTCAGGATCCGTTGTGGGAAAATTCGAAACGTCTCGACCCGACTCATGTCATCAATATTCAGGGCAGAAAGAAGTTCAAGATATATGGGCAGGAGCTCACTCTGTTCTTCGAGGGAAGGAACCTACTCGACGAGGACGTGTTGGTCCCCGGCGGAACCGCTCCCGGGGCATGGCCTGGCATGATCAACGCTCAGATGGACGGCGGCTCCTACCTCACGGAAACCGGGAAGTTCGGCGGCGCTTACCTGCAGGATCTCGATGAGGACGG
>QNBZ01000209.1 GCA_003644295.1 Planctomycetota bacterium | reverse complement strand
TCATTCCCGCGAAAGCGGGAATCCATAGGTTTATATATGTATTGGATGCCTGCTTTCGCAGGCATGACACAATAATTGATTGTCTGTCAAAAAGCGCATTTACTTAGTCCAATTGGTATTATATATAGGTTAGGAAAATGCGCAGAAAAGTTGTCGCAGTACTTTTTGCATTCTGTATAGTAAACGCCAATGCGTCTGTGCAAAAGGTTTCTCGGTTCGGCCAATACAGCGGCTACTCCGAGCCGGTCTATGACGGATGGAAGCTAACTTCCGAATATATAACCGTTCGTGATGGTACAAAATTGGCTGCTGATATTTATCGGCCAACAAAAAACGGCGTACTGCATACTAAACCACTACCAGTTATCTGGATGCACGACCGATATCAAAGAAGGTGGAACATCACCAAGCTCGATAGCTGTTTATCTCTGCGAAGATTGAATCATTACGGCTATATCATTGCTGATGTTGATGCCAGAGGTACAGGTGCATCTTTTGGAAGCCAACCTTACTTCTTCTCCGAGGATGAAATACTCGACGTTTGCGACACCACAGAATGGCTTGCCAGCCAGCCGTACTGTGATGGTAATGTTGGAATGACCGGTGGGTCATATTTTGCCATTATGCAGTACTTTGCAGCCGGTATAAACCCGCCTCATCTAAAAGCCGTTTTCCCGCTCGCTGCAGTTTTCGACTTCTATTCTTTTATGTACGAAGGTGGTATATACCGTAATGATTTTATGAAAAATTGGCAGCGAATTCTCAAGTATTTTGATATTGAGCTTCAACCCGTCCCAGTTGATGACGACCCCAATGGTCGATTGCTTAAAGAAGCTGTTCGGCAGCATCAGGCCAATAGAGATGTCTTTGAGCTTTTCAGTGCACTGCCATACAGAAACAGTATCGACAGCACCACAAACAAAATGCTCTATTTCGATGTCAGTCCTTGTTCGATGCTCAGCCAAATACGCAAATCCAGGGTCGCAATATACCACTGGGGCGGCTGGTTCGACATCTTCACTCGCGATACCATTTTGTGGTATGTCAATCTTGACAATCCTCAAAAAATCACTATGGGCCCCTGGTCCCACTGCGAGATTTACAGCGACCTCACAGGCATAGAACAGCTCCGCTGGTTCGACTATTGGCTCAAGGGGATTGATAACGGTATAATGGATGAGCTACCAATACACTATATTCCCTTGACGGCAAGTAACGCAAACCAGGCCTGCTCGGCACGTTACTGGCCACCGTTGAAGCAAAAACCGAGAGGTTACTATTTTCACGCCGGCCCTTCCCACAGCATTAGCTCCAAAAATGATGGCATACTTACAAAAAGTCCGCCCCTCCAAAAATCGGCATTTGACCCCTATACAGTTGATTATACTACATCCAGTGGTAAACCATCCCGATGGAGTAACGGCTATGGCGACGGCAACGGTCACGGAAAATTCAAATACCACGATATGTCATCGAACGATGCAAATGGTTTGACCTATACAACCGAGCCCCTGACCTGCGACACTGACGTAACCGGCCACCCCATTGTTCATCTGTGGATATCATCTGACAGTAACGATGCCGACTTCTTCGTTTATCTTGAAGAGATAGATTCAAACGGCTTGTCAAACTACGTTACTGAAGGATGTCTCCGGGCGTCACTGCGCTCAACCAGCAAACCAAAAGAAAATTATCTTTCCCTGCCATACCACAGGTGTTTTAAGGAAGACGTCCAAAAGCTTCCCCCTGAAAAGCCCGTCGAGCTTATTTTCGATATGCAGCCAACCTCAAATATCTTCGACGAGGGCCATCGAATTCGTGTAACCATCACCTGTGCCGACAAGGGCAACTATCTTACTCCGCAAATTACTCCACCACCGCACGTAAAAATCTATCGTGATGCGGAACATCCATCACGTATTGTACTGCCGGTCGATTGAATAGGTGAGCTTATTGATATTTCACAATGCTTTGTAGAAAACACTGTTGATTGTCATTTCGAACGAGCCGAAGGCGAACCGAGAAATTTGTTTTTTAATAGATTTCTCCACTTCGGTCGAAATGCCTTCCGGCCTTTTCAACAAAGCAATTTCACAAATTAAAGGAACGAACCATAATAAGCCGCTGGCTAAAAGCCGAGCCGAGCGGCGTAAGCCGCCGGTTGTTTCCCTAAATGTTTGTTCCATTAGTTATTCAAATATCGATAATTGCGCAGGCCAATAGAACTAAACGCAGGTGTTTTTTCTATCGGCATTATCCGGCGCTTACAGCATCACGCGGTATTATCCAATAGTAGCGCACTTGGCCAACATTGAAGTACTGGCTAACCACCCCATTTACCGGCGAGAGAAACTCTTCTGTCTCGATACAGTAAAGAGCTTTTCCTTTCGGTACGTGTATATTTTTTATGCCGGCATTTGACGCAGTAATCGCCAGAAACTTTTCATCAGTGGATACCACATCGTTACTGTCCAGATAGATGTGAACGCCGGATTCAAGGAGAATATTGCGTATCAGTTGTGCGGGACAGCCGGCTGTTCCTATGTAAATGGATTTCAATGTCCCTGTGTCAACCATAGCGGCAGCGATTGTCCCATCAGAAAAGTGTGCCAACGTTGTTGCTGATTTGTCGTCGTTGATGGACCAAAGCGGACAAAAATTGATTTCCGGTTCGTAGATTTTAGGGGCATAAGTAGTTCCCATAATCCCCTTAACTAATGGGTTATCTACGTCAAAAGTTATAGCTGCTGTGCCGCCTTTGGGATTTTCAGTGAAGCGAAAACCGGTTAGTTTTTCCATATTCAGGATAGATGCTTTCCGGTCGTTTAAGTATCCACTGCCATAAAACCAAACCGCAGTTTTACCTTCAAGCGCCTTGATGAGTTTTGTCCGTTCGCCATCCGTAAGATGCAAACATTCCAAAAACAGCGTTACTTTAGGCAGCTCAAGCCGTCCGGAAAGAACATCACTCAAAAGATTTATTCTGAAACCGGTCCCCATACGATAGAGTTCTCTGCGAAAATCAGTAAGCAAAGGGCCGCTTAGGGTTCTATTGCCAGCCAAGTAAAGAGGACTTTTCTCATCAACGATAATAGCAACTTGTGGCTTCCAAACCGCAGTCTGGTGAAACTGCTGCTCGTAGATTTTTTTCAAACGGGCAATATTGTCCCAGATTTCCACAGAGTTTAACCACTCACGGCCAAACAGGTCCATATACCAACATCCTATGCGTCTTGGCAGCAGATGCGCAAAGTTACGTTGATGAATCAAGATAGTGCCTTCAATGGTATCAACTCTGCGATGCTCTGGGTAATTGTCTTCGTGGTCATACTTACTTAAATAAGTTCTGGTATCGTCTTCATTCAGCCACAATTTTCCGGCGTCGCGAATCGAATCGACAGCGGTCATAAATGGAGCGCTTCCGCCTAACTGGCGGTCAACATAATCGATAGGAGAGCAGAGAATATCTACATCAGGACATCGCAAGAGTCGCCCAAGCGCCAAATGGCCGCTCGCTGGTAATCCATTGGGCATTCGAGACAGAGAGAAGCAATAACCATAAAAAAGACACACAAGCTTTTTGCCTTCGGTCTGTTCTTTTATTATCCCTGCTATTTTCTCAAGCACTTCAACCATTGCCACCTGAAGATACTCATTGAAGTCAATCACGAAGCGCTCTTTCAAGGGGTCTCGAAACAAACC
>QNBZ01000208.1 GCA_003644295.1 Planctomycetota bacterium | reverse complement strand
GTCATACCGACATTTCCACAGACGATATATTCACATTGCAGGGCACCGATGTATATCAAGGCGTTGAAGTGCCGTCCTGCGAAGCTGACGTATTTCTGGCCCCGTAATCTTTCTTGGCTCGCCTTTGCTGTTGCCATTTACTTCCCTTTGTCTGAATTTTATTTATAATCTTGCTCTGTGGGGTTAATTGTTGGTATATTACTCAAACTGACCGGTGGTTAGCTTGAATTTTTGTTTCGGCCTCATAAGAGGTAAATCAAATGGCTAAAAGTAAAAGCAAACATAAGAAAGTAGTTCTGGCGTACAGCGGCGGGTTGGATACCAGCGTCATTCTGCCGTGGCTTAAAGAGACCTACGGCTATGAAGTAATCGCATTTGCAGCCGAGCTTGGCCAGGGCGATGAACTTGCCGGCATTAAACGCAAAGCCCTCAAATCCGGCGCTGTCAAGTGCGTAGTCAAAGACCTGCGGAAAGAGTTTGTCGAGGACTACCTCTGGCCGATGCTGAAAGCCGGAGCTGTTTATGAAAATGGCTATTTGCTCGGCACAAGTATTGCCCGGCCCTTAATCGCAAAGCATCAGGTCCAAATCGCCCGTGCCGAAGGCGCAACAGCAGTGGCTCACGGTGCTACCGGCAAAGGCAACGACCAGGTGCGGTTCGAACTGACCTATATGGCGCTGGACCCTGCGCTTAAAATCATTGCGCCGTGGAAAGACCCGAATTTCAAGCTGACCAGCCGGGAAGCAGCAGTCGATTACGCCAAAAAACACAAAATCCCCATCGAGCAGAGCAAGAAGAAAATCTACTCCCGCGACCGCAACCTCTGGCATATCAGCCACGAAGGAGCCGACCTCGAAGACCCCGCCAATGAGCCGAAGGAAAATCTGTTTGTGATTTCCAGTCCGGTTTCAAAGACGCCGAACAAGCCGGACTATGTGGATGTTGGGTTTAACGAAGGTGTTCCGATGAAACTAAACGGCAAAAAGATAAGTGGCGTGAGCTTGATTGAGCGATTGAACCGGCTCGGCGGAAAACACGGCGTCGGCCAGGCCGATATGATTGAGAACCGGCTGGTAGGTATGAAGTCGCGCGGCGTGTATGAAACGCCGGGCGGAACGATATTGACTACTGCGCACAGAGTTTTGGAGAGCTTAACGCTGGACAGGGAAACGATGCACTACAAACAGCAGGTTGCTCTGAAATACGCCGAGTTGGTTTATTACGGCCTGTGGTTTTCGCCGTTGCGTGAGGCGCTCGATGCATTTGTCAATGTTACCCAGCGAAACGTAACCGGCTCGGTTCGGCTGAAACTATTCAAGGGCCGCTGCACACCGGCTGGCGTGAAAAGTCCGAACAGCTTATACAAAAAAGATTTGGCGAGCTTCAAAATGGGCACAGAATACGACCCTGCCGATGCAACCGGTTTTATCCGTCTGTTCGGCTTACCCGTGAAAGCCGCCGCAACAGTCAACAAAACCAAGAAGTAAATTAGACATACATAGTAACGCAAAGGAAGCGTTGTGGTAGTACCGGATTGGATTTGGCTTGTTTTCACTTTTGTGTTTGGCTGCTGCGTGGGCAGCTTCTTAAACGTTGTTATTTATCGGCTGCCTCGCGAGAAGTCTCTGGTAATTCCACCTTCTGCCTGCCCGGCCTGTGGTAGGCGCATCGCCTTTTACGATAACATACCGCTGATTTCGTGGCTGCTTTTGGGCGCTAAATGTCGATATTGTAAAGCCCCGATTTCGCAGCGGTATTTTGTTATTGAACTTCTGACCGGCCTGGTTTTCGCCGGTGTATTTGTCTTGTATTTTCACAGCGGTTTGCGTACCGGCATAGGGCCATTTCTGGCTGGCGGCTGGTTTGTTTATTTTATTTCTGTCATTTTGTTGGCCGCCCTGATTGCCGCTTCGGCAATTGATTTGGAGCTGTGGGTCATTCCGATTTCTATTTGCTGGTTCGTTACCGCAGCAGGGCTTCTCGGCTCGGCAGCCGGAGTTTATGTGCTTGACCCTGTCGTAATTCGCCAGTATTTTCTTTTGCCAAGCGCATCAGCTACAACCGCTTCTCTTGCCGCAGGGGCCGCGATAGGGATGGTCATATCATTGATACTGCTGGCAATCGGCTTAATCAAAAGAAGTTACGAAACAGAAGACAGAAACGAGGAAAAGATTAATCATCGCCGGGAAACGTGTAAGGAAATCGTTTTTTTACTGCCGATTATTATATGCTCACTGGCCGCTTTCTGGATTTGCCGAAAGAGCATTCCGGTGCATAGCTGCTGGGTGAATTTTTCACAACATCCCGTCATCGCAGGGCTTCTGGGCAGTTTGTGGGGTTACTTTGTAGGTTGCGGGATTGTCTGGGCTACTCGTATCTTCGGAACGCTGGCTTTTGGAAAAGAGGCAATGGGACTGGGCGATGTACATTTGATGGGTGCTGCCGGTGCGGTAATCGGGCCGGTTTTCGTCATCGTGGCGTTTTTTATCGCACCATTTTTCGGACTGCTCTGGGCCGGATTTCAGATGTTTTTTAAGAAAATCCGGAAAATTCCTTACGGTCCTTTCTTGTCTTTGGGTATATTTACTGTTATGATTTTACACGATAGGATTATTGACTATTTACTATCTACTATTTTCTATTGAAATTGAAAGGGAGATACCAAATGCGAGCTACTAAAACAATCCTTCTGTTGACTTGTCTTGTATCGGTTTTATTTGTAACCGGCTGTACTAACTGGAAGAAAAAATACCAGTCCTTAAATGTGGAGCATCAGAACCTGAGAGGCCTGCTCGAACGCGAAAGGGCGGAAAAAGGTCAGCTTGCCAGCCAGGTTACACAAAGCCAGCAGACAATCGAGGAGTTACAGAGACAAATTGCCGAGCGTAACCAAAGCCCAGCCGAGGCCACCGGCTTCGGAGAAGGTTACGACGTTGCTTTTGATGCTTCGGCAGGGACAATTACAGTAACGCTGCCGAACAGAATACTTTTTAGCCCGGGAAAAGCCGGGTTAAAAAAGGCAACCAGCACTGAGCTTGACCATATTCTGTCTGTATTGCAGAGTAAGTACGCCGGCAAACAGATAGATGTTGTTGGCCATACCGACTCCGACCCAATTAAAAAGTCAAAATGGAAAGATAACTGGGAGCTTTCAAGCCAGCGTGCTCTCTCGGTGGCCAGGTATTTGATGCAGCGTGGAATCGCCGAAGATAAAATCAGCGCTGTGGGCCGGGGAGCAAGCAAGCCAATCGCTTCAAATGCTACCGCCAGCGGCAAAGCAAGAAATCGCAGAGTTGAAATTGTCGTGCATATGCGATGATGAGTTTATGCGTAGATGTGTTCACTCATTTACGCATTTACTTACTATTGTTCCGTTTTCGTAAATGCAAACAGTAGCGGCTCCGCCGGTGGCTGTATAAAGTGATTGTGCTTTGCTTTTCGCCCTGTTTGTCCGTTGTTTTTCGTACTGACTTCGGCTGCAACTGTATATCAAAATATCTGCTCCAAGATTTTCGAGGAAATCCGGCTCCAGCGTTTTAGCTGAGCCGTGATGCGGAACGACAACTACATCGGCTTTAAGATTCGGGAAAAGCCGAAGTAGTTTTCTCTGTGCGAATTTTTCAATATCAGAACACAAAAGTATTTTGTCCCCTGCGAATTCAATCAGCGAAACCAGCGATTTGTCATTATCACCAAATTCCTCATTCCTGTATATCTGTTCG
>QNBZ01000207.1 GCA_003644295.1 Planctomycetota bacterium | reverse complement strand
TAGATCATCCTCTGTTGTGTATTCACCTGCATAACATCCCTTACATCTGAGATTACATCTCATCGTCGGGCTGATGAGAACTGTGAACGGAGCGTATGAACCTTCTTCTCTAACTTTGTGTCTTTTTTCCTGATTCTCTAAAAAATTTCTTAATATCAAGTTGAATACAATCTGGTTTCTATACTGTTTGTTTGTGTTTCTGAGTATTCTTTTGATGTAATCCTTGAATGGATGTCCTTTCTTGATGTGTTCACGAATAGATCTTATTTGAGGTTTGTTTTCTTCTCGAACAAATTTTTCCACGATGTGAGTTAACAGTATCAAATTCCTGTCAGAGCCATGTTTTACTAAAGTCATAAGACCAGTAATAACAGCTTTATTAACTTCTCGTTTAATTGTTTGACTTAGCCTCATCCTATAGTCCCTTTAACTTCTGAAAATCATATTTTTTCATTAGCACGTAACCGCCAAAAAAGTATACAATCAGCGATTACTAAAACAACAGCACCTACAAACACTGATTTAACAAACTAAACTCCTCTAATGTTGATAAATCTATCTCTACACCTCCTCTTAAACCTACTCCAAACTGGAAAATCAAAAAATAACTTAACTAAAAGGTCCTACACGGAAATACCACATGGCTGCAACAACGATAACCAAAA
This sequence comes from Planctomycetota bacterium, assembly GCA_003644295.1. Taxonomy (GTDB): domain Bacteria; phylum Planctomycetota; class Phycisphaerae; order Sedimentisphaerales; family Anaerobacaceae; genus B140-G9. Next base: position 3,092 of record QNBZ01000207.1, on the reverse strand, counting down.
CACCAAGTACTCCTGCTACAGCCAAGATTGGATTCCCTGTGATTACCGATAGATCCATTTTTTCACCTCCTTTTAGTTCATATTTCCAACTTTTTTGTGAAGTCCTCTGTCAATTTCTTAAGAGTAGAAAAACTCAACAATTTTTTTGTTGCTAGTACCTTTGAGAAGAAAACAAGCAGTAAATCCATTTTTTTGTAGTCTTTTATGAGAGCATCCAACCTGCTCCTGATTTCTTCGTCCTTGACTTTTTCTACGTTAGAGCTCAAGAGCGTGATTATCGGTTGAATCTCGGTTTCCATAAAATTACGTAATAACTTTTCGAATGAATCTATGAAAGACACTACAGCACTGTATAGTTTTTGCCTTCCCTTTCTCCCTATAGTAGTTATCATTCCCAGATGCTCCAATATCTTGAGACTTTGACTCACTAAACCTAAGCTGTAGTTGCATTGTTTTGCGATTTCTTTCTGGGTTAATGGTCTGCTGTTGAATAAAAGAGTGCCCCACACTCGGCCAGCAGGTTCACCAAGACCCCATTGTTTACCTATTCTACCGACACGGTAAGTGAATTCATTTTGGAAGCTCATCATCTATTTCACTTTATTTTACAAATTTTAGTTTTTATTAAAATATAACTTACGTATATAAAAATGTTTTGATTTATTTTTACTCTTTGCGAAATATTCAAGCGGGATAAAAGGATGTGATCGTGGTCTTCCTCTTTAAAAGATCGTCTTGAAAGGAAGAAAGATGATGTGTTAATATTCTGTGAGATGAATGTTTATCCAAAAGAGATAGAAAATTCGCGACAGATGGGGAGAAGAAAAAGGTTTATGTTCATAGAAGTGGCCATAAGAGTAAATGATTCAAAGTCAAGACCATGAATAGTTAAATTATATTTGTATACTAATTAAAATTATTGACATGGTATTCGAAAAAAAACATCCTGTTAGATTCGAAGCATTCACGAGTGAAATCGTGAGATCAGTTAACGATAACACAAGAAGGATAAGAATCCTAGAACAAGGATTGGAAGGGGTAAGATCAAGGACAAGTGCATTAGAAGAAAAAGTCATCGACGAGGTGGAAAACATCAAGAAATGGCTCGATCAGTTATCAGTAGATGTCAAAGATGTTTCTAAAAAATTAACAGAAATCCATAGTGAAATCCTTAAAATCAACAAGGAGCTAGACAAGACCGCAAGAAAGACAGAACTGAAAGAAATAGAAAGTCTGCTAGAGCTATACAACCCGATAAAATCTCAGTTTGTCACAGCAGACCAAGTCAGGAGAATGTTGGAAGAAGTGAAGAAGAAAGTTTAATCACCATGAGATAAATTTAAATTAGAAAATCAGTATTAATTAAAGAGGAAAAACATGATCAAGTTTCTCGGGATGGGTAAGAAAAAACCTGAAACTGTTAAAAAAATAGGTAAAGGTTTTATACCTACTGATAAAGTCAAGGATATGAGTAAGAAGGGGTTTTCCGAGCCAGAGATCATAGATGTCCTGAGAAAAGAAGGATTTAGTTCGAATGAAATTGATTCTGCATTAACACAAGCGTTAAAGATTGGTGTTACTGGAGAAGAAGAACTTCCAGGAAAACTGCCCACATTACAAGAACTACAGGCTCAACAAGCAACTCCTCCAGTTCTTCCAGGAATGGAACAACCAGCACCACAAATGCCACAGATCCCAGAACCTTCGATGCAGTATCCCCAACAACAATACTATCCAACAGAAGAGTACACATCAGAAGAACTCATAGAATCCATAGTCCAAGAAAGGATGGGAGAACTCAATCAAAGGTTGACTGATTTCAAAGCAAAGTATGCAGTCCTTGAAAGAAAGATGGCAGACCTTCACCATCAGCTATCGACCATGTCAAAGGGAAGGAGTGAAACAGAAGAGAAAATCCTCAACAAGATAGATTCTTTCAAGGATACCCTGAATGACATAAACGCGAGGATGTCTAGTCTATAAAGCGTTCAAAGAAGCTTTACCAGCTTTAATCGAGAGCGTTCGTTCTTTAACTGACTTGGTTCAAAGAATAAAGAGAGAAGGTTAAAACAAAATATTTATTATCAGTTTTGTAATTATTCTATGAGAGTATGGTAAATCTTTTTCGACTCGTTGCTGAAAGATTAGCAGAAATGGGGTTTTTCAACTTTTTACTGCCTTGGATGATTACTGCAGCCGTATTCTGGGGGTTGTTGAAAAAGTCAAAGGTTTTTAATGAAGCTGTAAATGGTGTTCTATCCCTATCCATTTCTTTTTTTATATGGGGATTTTTGATTAGTGGTATTGGTGTTGAAATGGGAACTCCCCTATCCCAATTTTTCGGGCAAATGTCCTTCCTCATCATTGGATTCGTGTTCCTACTCATAGGCGGGAGCATGTTCTCCAAAGATTTTCCTAAATACATGGAAGAACATATGTCCTGGGTATTTACGACTATTCTCGTAATAGGCATCCTAGTAGCAATCGGAAGTGGGATATTTCCTGTAGGATCTATTTTCTATAATTTTTTTCATGGTTTGACATCTGGTCCAGGTGGTGAGTTGACTGCCATCATTGTAGCTCTTGTCCTTTTCATCATTATCATAGGTCTTGCTTCCACTACTAGTCAAGGTGGTAAATAGATGCCAGATATATTCATACAAACAATCCAAAAATTTCAAGAGTGGGGGTTGTTTAATTTCATGTTTCCATACATGCTTACTTCTGCTATTTTTTATGGTTTGTTAAGGAAGTCAGAAATATTCGGAAAACCTGAAAAAAATGTGACTGTGAATGGAGTCGTGGCTTTAATTGCTGCTTTCATGGTATGGGCTTATCCTATTCTAACTGGTGTTGATATAGAGACTCAGTTAGCTACGTTCTTCACTCATGGGTTGATCGTCACTTTAGTTTTAATGATGGGGTTGATGTTGATGGGAATGTTCATGCCACCCGATCTACCAGAACAATTTAGAAAAACAATCTTTGAAAAGGGTGGACCTGTAGGAGTGGTTCTTGTCGCTACGATAATAATCGGTGTTTTTGTGTTCGTAACGAGTGGTCTATTGAATTTAATAGTGGGACCTGTATTG
>QNBZ01000206.1 GCA_003644295.1 Planctomycetota bacterium | reverse complement strand
TTTTACACTGCTGCAATACCGAGTTCACAAACTCCACCGCCGTTGACCGTTCATTAGCCATTGGGCATACAATTGCTAAATCTACATTTGAAAACTGAGTACCGTTATTATTGGTTTCAGAACCGCTCATTTTTTTCTCGTCTATTAAGAAGAAGCAAAGGCACAAAGTGGCAAAGGGACAAAGCAATCTTTGTGCCTTTGTTCCTTTGTGCCTATTCCTTGATTTTGCATTTTACATTTTAATTTTTGATTTTCTATATTGAAGCAGCGATGTTATGTAGTAGATTACCACAACAGATGCGATTGCCGCCGCAGAGATGATTACATCCCGTACATTAAAATATCTGCCGAAGAACGCAGAAAACAATTTTACGGCCAGCAAAAGGCCTGTCGGAATCACCAAAGTTACTATCAGCCCTTTCAGTCGCGGGGTCTTTATTAACCACCGACTGATACATTGAATCCACAGTACAGTAAAAATTGCGTAAGCGGATAAATGGAATAGCGCATTCGTTCTTGGCAGCAGGTCGGCTGGATTTACCCGTGTCAGGTTTGTCAAAAGGAAAATAGCAATACCTGTTACCACGAGAAACGCCGGCCAGAATGTAAAAAACGAAAACAGGATTAATCCTGTAAGTAAGCCGGCCATATCCGAAGAGAAGTCCATAATATCAGCGCTGCGCCCAACATAACTCTGGAGCCATTCATCAACAGCGCCATACCCTGCCATCACAAGAAACACCACCCATACGGTAATTTTTCGCCAATTCACTTTCCTGTTGGGACTAACTGCAAACCACAGCAGAAAGGAAAGAATTAAAAAAATAAGAAAATGCAGGATTTTGTCGGACACGCCTGCCCTGCGAACCAACCGTGGAATGGGGATGTGCGAAAGGATAAAGATAGCAGGCCAGTAAAGCAGCAGTGGGATTATAGTTAGCTTTCGTCGAAGTGATAAAGTCATTAAATTCGCCCAAATACGTTACTTAAACGGCAATTCGTACACGCCGGCACTGCCAATATTGTAATATCTCGTTTTTTATTGGCTGATTCTTTAATTTTACCAAAGATTGGTTTATGATGTAATAGTTAGTTTGTTAAAGATTGGAGAAAAATTATGCTCGATTCAATAGTTGAATTTGTTAAAAGTGCGATAATGGAACAGATAGTAAATGACCCTGTCTGGGCAACGATGGCTCTTGTGGGGCAGGCCATATTTGGCGCCAGGTTTGTCATCCAATGGATAGTGAGCGAGTACAAGAAGGAATCTCACGTGCCAACATCCTTCTGGTTTATCTCACTGGTGGGCAGCATAATCTTACTTGCTTATTCCATTCATATAAAGAACCCGATTTTTATGATGGGCTTTTCAGTCAATACGCTGATATACATACGCAATCTCCATTTAATTTATAATCACGCTAAAAGGGCTGTTGTAACAACTATTGAGGAAGGTGAGGACTAAAGCGAAAACTGTTGCAGACAAATTATATTCATTTGGGAGGATAATAAAATGAAACGTTTGGTAATTGTTACGGTAATTTTAGCCGGTTGCGCAGCAGTTTGCACCGGCCGGTATAACTCTCGTGCTTCGCAACTAAAGATAATTCAATTATCCGAGCCGAGACTAACGGGGCCTGTCAGTCTCGAACAGGCATTAGCAAAACGTCGGAGCGTACGCCGGTTCAGCAGCCAGGAGCTTAACTTTGTGCAGATTGGCCAATTGGCATGGGCAGGTCAGGGCATAACTGAAAAGAAAGCTGGCTTTCGGACAGCACCATCAGCGGGAGCGATTTATCCGATAAAGCTGTACTTCGCCACGCCGGATGGAATATTTGTTTATGAACCTGACAATCACAGTTTGAACGAGGTTCTCAATGGAGACATTCGCAGCGGCTTGGCAGTGGCGGCTTTGAAACAGTCGATGGTGGCTACAGCGCCCTGCGATATTGTTATTGCTGGCTCGGCGAAAAAACTCGCCGTCGAGTACGGCAACAAGGCCAAAAGATATATGCTGCTGGAAGCCGGACATATCGCTCAGAATATCCTTTTGCAGGCGGTGAGCTTAGAATTAAGCTCTGTGCCAGTCGGTGCTTTCGATATAAATCAGGTTCGTAAAATTTGCAAACTGCCGATGACGCTGGAGCCGCTCTACATAATTTGTGTTGGCTATCCGGCTGGACAACCAACGACAGAAAGCAATGAAAAAAAGAGAACCGGCAAGCCGGATACTGGGAAAACGAAAAGAGCCGTGTTGATTATCGCCAGTGAGAACTTCAGGGATGAGGAACTTTTCGAGACTAGAGGCGCTCTGGCCGAGGCCGGCGTGGAAACGGTTGTAGCAAGCACAAAAAGAGGACTTATAAGAGGGATGTTAGGCGGCAGAGCTGAAGCAACTGTTCTTTTGAAAGATGTTTTTGTTAACGATTACGATGCGATAATCTTCGTAGGTGGTTCCGGAGCGAAGCAGTATTTCAACAATAGGGTCGCTTTGAATATCGCTCGCCAAGCCGAACAGCAGGGCAAAGTCCTTGCGGCGATTTGTATAGCGCCGGCCATCTTGGCCAACGCAGGTGTGCTTGACGGCGTCAGGGCAACAAGCTTTTCGTCCGAGCGAGTCCGGCTTAAAAAGGTAGGCGCCGTATATACCGGCTCTGCCGTTGAACGAGATGGACTTATCATAACCGCCAGCGGCCCAAGAGCTGCAAGGCAATTCGGTGAAATTATCGTTGAGACGATAACGAATAATGATTTGTAATCGGCAGCCGTCTGTCTTTGCCAAAGGCCTTTGGCGTAATTTTTATTCCGGGTGGTGATAATCTTCTTTTATATTCGTTGCGGTCAACCATACGGATAACATTATAAACCGTTTCTTTTGGCAGGCCGGCATCAATAAGCTGCCGGGCGGATTTATCCTCTTCAACATAACCTTTGAGGATTTTATCGAGCAAATCATAAGCCGGCAGTGAGTCGCTGTCTTTCTGGCCTTCTCTAAGTTCGGCGCTTGGCGCTCTGGTTATCACATCGGCAGGTATAATTTCTCGGCCCGACAACTGGTTTATATGTTCCGCCAGTGTGTAAACAAGCGTTTTAGGAACATCCTTAATGACGGCAAAGCCTCCGGCGGTGTCGCCGTAGAGTGTGGCGTAGCCGACAGCCGTTTCACTTTTATTGCCAGTCGTCAAGACAAGCGAGCCGAACTGATTGCTAAGTGTCATCAGGATACCACCGCGTATTCTGGCCTGGAGATTCTCATAGGCGATACCTTTGCTGTTCCAGCCGGGCACTGACTGAAGAGCGCCGTTGAACCGTTCAAGGAGCGGCTCAATTGGAATAGTCAGAAGCTCGATACCTAAATTTTTTGCCAGCTTCACTGCGTCGGATTTTGTCTCCGGGCTGTTAAACTTCGAGGGCATTGTAACGCCGGTAACATTCTCGGCACCCAAAGCTGCAACGGCAATAGCAGCAACAACGGAAGAATCTATACCGCCGCTAAGGCCGAGCAGTGTTTTCCTGAAGCCGTTCTTTCTGGCATAGTCCCTTGTTCCAAGCACAAGCGCCTGATAGACCTCATCGAGAGACGAGGGACGGGAGACGACAGACGAGGGACGAGTCGGCTTAATTTGAATCTGGTTATTGAGGCCGATGACATCAGCCATCAGTAAATCCTCATCAAACGCTTTGGCTTCGGCAACAATCCGGCCGGTCGAATCGGCGAACATACTGCGACCGTCAAAAACCAGTTCGTCCTGACCGCCGACGAGATTGCA
>QNBZ01000205.1 GCA_003644295.1 Planctomycetota bacterium | reverse complement strand
TAATCCAATGTCTCGCAATGACTGTGCCAATTTTTATATCCTGCTTTGTATCTTCATTATAATTGTCTATCTTTGCTCGCAACGATCGCAAAAAATTCTTATAAGCAGCCATATCTTTTTCAAAAAATTCTATATCAAAATTAAAACCATGAAATCGCTCCTCGGGCAATACTTTTCTATTATAATTAAGAATTTTATGCACTCTCTTATTAATCGCACTATAATCATTAGAAGCGTCCAAAACGTCTATTATAATACCACTTTTTGTACATTCTTTAATAAACTTCTTAAGTAATTTTATCTCGTTTTCCGAATTAAGCAGCCCCTGAAAATCATTACTTTCAGGTTCACTGCGACAACAAAAAAATATACGGCTTATATTATTGTCAGGATTGCCATGTGGCGACTTACAAAATTCAAAAAAATCCTTTACAGCCTTTTGATTTTCCAAAGGAAGATACCATACCCACATTGCCCTATCACTACAACTCTGAGCTTGACAAGGTTCAGACGCAATCACGATTGCCAACAATACAATAAAAACCTCTATTATTCGTTTCATTTGGTATCCCTTTAGTCGCTTACTTCTTAAACCCTGAATCCTTTAATTAATTCAATCATATACGCATAATTTTCGAAAGGAACATTCGGAGGTATACCATGGTCTGCCATAGGAATATAACCACTTCCATTGGCCGCAAAAAATTCCAATTTAGGCATTACTTCCTCATAAATATGCTGCCTATCTAGTGCAAGTATATTTTTGTTGATACCACCATACATTAAAAGTTGGCTACCATACTCTTTCCGCAATTTAATTGGGTCCATACCACATTGGCGCTCAATTGGGAAAACACCATCAACTCCCCCTTTAAGCCAAAGGTCAATCAAACCTTCAATATTGCCATCAGAATCTACGAAAACATGATTAACACCAAAAGATTTTATCGTTTCAGTCAATTTCTGGTAACAAGGAAGCATAAATTCAGAAAACATATCAGGAGAAATCAAAGAAGCATTTTTATAAGCCATATCCTCCCATGCCCACACGACATCAGGAACAACAAGACTAAGTATCTTAGATAACAAAGATATACAGAAATTCAGAATAAACTCCATCATATCGTGAACCAACTCAGGGTCGTCATAGAAGAGCAACGATAGATTTTCAATTCCACACCATTCACGAAGTGCACCAAAAAAACTGATGTCTCTACCACCATTTAGGATAAGAACATAATCCCGGTCAGAGCCATCATTCACTATAGTTCCAAACTCTGGCCCAATTCTACCCTCATCCTGAAAATTGTACCTTTCCTTTATTTTCTCGAAATCAGCCCTATTTTTAATCGGATATTCAAGAAACTGAGGCATAGTAAAGTCTGAAAAAACAACTTTTTCTTTCTGGATAATACCTGTCTCGGCTCTTACTATGCGAGTGTTTCCATCTTGACTGATAACTTGCCTTTCAAAGCAAGGATACATACCAAAACTAACCGGTATCTCCTTTTTTTTGTCCGCCTTAAAATATTCGTCAACCGTTTGATTTTGAGGAAGGCCCTCTTTATGCCAGCGAATAAGAGTTTCATCCCATGCTCCTCCTGGCCAAAGAGGAAAACGATCAAAGTATTGAAAATTCATAAGTGCCAAATATCTTTCTCGATCGTTCATAATTTAATCTTTTCTAAATCTATATTAATTTATCCCCCCTGAAAAAGGATTTTCCAAGGGGGATAAATAATTTAAACCAATCTATCTAGTTAGCAATAAATTGCACCTCACTAAGGCCTACGTGCCGATCACCGGAGCCATGATTACTGATAATATTGAACTTAACATATCGTACATCATTGGCAATTAGAGGCAATATCTCAGCAAAATTAACTGCGCCAGACCCACTTGCTATAGCAAAATTGTAGACACCTTTGCTTGCATAAGTAACATTGTCGGCTGAAACCAGTATCTCCACTTGTCTTGCACCTCGTCTTAATACATGACTTACGGTAGGAGACTCATTGTAGTTCCAAACCCTGAGGTATTTGATATCATATAAACCACCCAGATCAAAGATTACCCATTCACCCGCGGGAGCAGTTCCATCTGTCAGCCACATATTTTCATCATCCGCATTGCTGGAATGTGTATATAACCCGTTTACATTTAGGCCTGAGCCATCAACAAGATGTACTGCTTCGCGACCGCTGAACTGGCTTGAGACTGCTTCAATGGTAACACCATTAATAGCCGTTTTTTGCACACATCCATACGGCATCGTGCTGTCCAACCATTCCGCTGCTATTAACGCCATATCCACAAAATCAACATGACAGTCGTTGTTGAGGTCTCCAGGCAATATCCCCCATGCACCACACTCATTTTCAGCAATATTAAGGACTACATCATCAATTACAAAACCATCGTACCCAAGGTCGTCACTTTCAACTATATGATGAATCACTGCTGGATGCATATCAGGCTCGGAAATTATATCATCAATCGCAGTTACAGTAACTATCTGCGGAACATTCCAGTCCGTTGATGTGAAAACCAACTCATCTGGAACAATGAGAACCTGATTGATATCGGAAATGTCACTTAAACTGATGTTTACATCCGCAGTAGGTGGATAAGTTAATTCTATTGTATAACTGTCCGATGTTGTGTCTTCCTCGCTAACATTCAGTTCATTAACACCGGCACCAGTCAATACTATACCTGCAACATCGTCATCTATCACTGTGATCCTTAAGGGAATCACCATTCCACCATCAAAACTAGGATCTGTGCTGGTACTGCTAAACTCAACCATGGACTGTTCTATACCTTCCTCCAAGGCATCATCTATAGCACTTACTGTCACAGTCTGAGGTGTATCCCAATCGCTTGGCTGGAATACCAGTGAGATAGCCTGGCCGGCAGCAGCTCCATTCAAGCTGATATCAACATCAGGATCAACTGAAATAGTCACATTTGCCGTGGGTAGTGATCTTAATACAACGGTGAAAGTATCCGTATAGCCACCTTCTTTAACCTCTGTCTCTCCATCTGACTCAGATGTTTCTGCTACGATATTGACTTCCGTAGCTGTTACAATGAATTCAGATAACCACAGAGCACCGGTTCCTGCTTGTGTACCTGGTCCGCCTCCAGGCAAGCTATTATGTGCTAGCGCATCCAGACGAATACCCGTTATTCCTACAAGTGTAGTGTAAGCGGTCATGTCGTATATTGTCTCGTAATTGCTTGTTGAGGACACGCCTTTGCTCATATCCACCAACAGCGAATCGTCGCCCAAATCGATAAATTCCATAGGAGCATCGCTCCAGGAGATTGACCAATCTTCTGGCATTAACGACACCCATCCATTAGGTTCTGAGTCCACGTCACCATCCAAATACACGCTATCACAATATGTACTTCTATCATCTGTTGTTACAGAAATCCTAAATCTTCCCAATAGCGTATCACCTAGAGCGTATCCACCGCCATCAGTGTGAATAATCTCAAAATCCAAGCGAGTACCTTTTACGAAACCAATGTCTGACTGAGTCTCCCAAGTAGCGACCTGGCTTTGTCCTACGGGACATTGCTGAGTCGACCATGCTTCCCAACTACCATTTAGGCAATTCTCAGGACTCCACGGAGTACCATAGATACCTGTAGGGTCTTGGCAGTTGGTTGATGTACCATTCTGGAGCAGCACATCTGCTCCATACGAAATAGAGGCAAAAATACAAACTACTGTGATAACTAACATAGCCCTTTTCATTTCAT
>QNBZ01000204.1 GCA_003644295.1 Planctomycetota bacterium | reverse complement strand
TAGGGGACACAGTTAGAGCGCCGTTCGGTCCGGAGTTTTTCCAGTATTTGAGTCCGGCGAAGAAGTAGATTGAATCAAAGCCAGCGGTAAAACCAAAACAGCAAGAAACCCCCGGTGGAACCGGGGGCTAAAGGGAGCAGGTGTGCCGACCAGTTATCAATGGTCAGGCAACACAGCTCCGCAGTTCATCAGCCAGCTCTTCCAGCTCTTATTGTTCTTTGACCTCAACCTTGACAGACTTTGCACGCTCGGCCTTCGGCAGCGTTATCGTCAAGACGCCATTTTTATACACTGCCTCGACGTTGGCGGGCTCAACATCGCTGGGAAGATTCAGGTCTCGCCTGAAACTGCCATAGGAGCGCTCGAGATGGTAATAACCTTTTTCTTTTTTCTCTTCTTCCTGTTTTTTCTCGCCGCTGATTGTGAGCGTACTTCCGTGAACAGATATATCGATGTCATCTGCTTTACAGCCAGGAACCTCGGCCTTCACAATAATCGCATCATCATCATCGGCAACGTCGACTGCCGGCCAAAGCCCATGCTCATAAGTAGGCCAGCCGCCAAAGAACGTCTTAAACAGGTCATCCATCTCGCTGTGAAGTCTGGCTAAATCACTCCCGCCTCTTTTGTTCGTACGCATCAAAGCCATAGTAACACCTCCTTTCCTGCATTATAAGTTTCAAAATTTCTACTAACATCCCATAGTTTGTAGATAAACCATATTGGAAACTATACCCGCTTTTTTACTCTGCCAAATGCCGACCTTCTAATATGCAAAGTCCGTGCCAGAGTATTAACCAGCCCTAAACCCCCCAAAATCAGCGAATAAACAAAGGTCAAACCATCTGGGACGATGGGCAACTCCGTCAATTTGGCATTTTTCCTGTCAAAATGATATACCTGTTGTAGCAGATGAATAATTATTATAAACTAATCAGGCGTTTGCGTTTGGCTTGAAAATAAAGGGGTATGAAAATGACTGAAAGCAAAGACAGTTTGAAATTAGACTCTGTTCGGCAGGAAGTCCGCGGGCCATTAAAATTCTTCGCCGAGAAACTCACCGCAGCACTGACCGATAATCTGCGAAGCATCACGGTCATAGGCAGCAGCTTAACGGAAGATTACCGCAACGGTCAAAGTAACATCAACACTATAGTTGTCCTCAACAAGCAAGATATAGATTCCCTGAAGCTCATAGCCGGTATGGCAAAACAGATGAGTAAGAAAAAACTTGCGGCGCCGCTCCTTATGACTGATGATTACATCGAGCGCAGCCGGGATGTTTTCGGTATCGAATTCCTGGACTTTCAACTGACACACCAAACAATTCTTGGCGAAGACCTTTTCGAGAAGCTGACATTTTCCAAATCCGACGTCCGCCTTCAATGTGAACGCGAGCTAAAAGCTACGCTAATCAGATTAAGACAGGGCTATATTGCCTCGGCAAGTCAAAAACGACTCGTCCGCGACATCGTTATTTCGGCTGTGGGCGGATTGACGCCTCTGCTGCGAGCGATGCTCTGGCTCAAAGACGCCGAACGTCCCAACAGGGCTGAACCAACATTCACAAAAGCAGCGGAGCAATTTTCAATCAAAGCTGACCCCCTGATACAGGTAAGAAAATGGCGATACGAAAAAACTCGCCCGAACGAAGGTGAAATTACAGCCGCCTTCAAATCCATCTATGCAGTGGTTGAGCAGTTAACTGTTATTGTTGATAAATTCGAGGTCTGATTTAATGCAACGCTTCGCTTTTACCCTGACAACATTGTTAGTAATATCGACTGTAACAGCAGCCGGCTATGCAAAGGTTGATTTGCCGAGGCCACAGCACTATGTCGAAGATTATGCCAACGTGATAAACGACTCCGAAGAACATTCGCTGAACGGTATCCTGCAGGAATTAGACCAGAAAAGCGGCACTCAATACATAATCCTCACGGTGCAGACAACCGAAGGCATCCCAATCGAACAGTTCGCTATCGAGCTGGCCGAAAAATGGAAGCTCGGCCAAAAGGGCAAAGATAACGGTATGCTGTTCGTGCTGGCATCAAATGACAGACGCTATCGTTTCGAGGTCGGCTATGGGCTGGAAGGTTTCATAACAGACCAGTACTGCGGACGCATCGGCAGAAACGTTTTGACGCCATACCTTAAAAAAGGCAATTACAGTAGAGGAATCTACGAGGCCAATTTACAAATCGTTCAAAAAATTGCCAAGCAGTATGGAATCGCCTTAACCGGTATGCCGAAGCTGGCGCCAGCGGAGATTGAAAGAAGGGGGGCTTTGCCCTGTTTCGTTCGTACTTTGCCGCTGCTGTTCTTTCTGCTGCTGATGGCCGGCGGCGGCAGAGGATTCGGAATGTGGCTGATGCTGCCGCTGCTGTTCGGCGGGCGCGGAATTGGCGGGTTCGGCAGCTACGGCAGAAGCGGCTCATACGGCGGAGGCGGGTTCGGCGGAGGATTCGGCGGGTTCGGCGGAGGTATGGGAGGTGGATTCGGCGGAGGAGGAGCAAGCGGAGGATGGTGAGTAATTGATAATTGATTGGTGATAAATGCTTATTGTAAAGGAAAGAAAAATGAGAAACATCGGCAAAGTATGGGTTGTTCTAATCATAGTATTGGCAGTTCTGCTGGCGTTCGGCGCCGGGATATTCCGCTGGTACATCAACGGCTATAACACAGCGGTCAACCTCGAGCAAAACACCAAGACCGCATGGGCAAATATCGACGCCGCCCTGCAAAGAAGACTGGATTTAGTGCCAAACCTAGTCAACACAGTCAAGGGCTACGCAACTCACGAAAAGGAGCTTTTCGAACACATCGCAGACGCTCGGACAAAGTATTTCCAGGCCAATACCAGAGCAGACAAAATCAAGGCGTCGAACAAAATGAGCGCCCTGCTGTCACGGCTTCTGTTGCTCCAGGAAAATTATCCGCAGTTGAAAGCCAATGAGAACTTCAGAGACCTTCAGGTCGCACTGGAAGGCACCGAGAACCGCATATCTGTTGCCCGCACAAGATACAACGAAGCGGTCAAACAGCTTAATTCCTACAAAAGGCAGTTCTTCGGGTCATTTTTCTGTAAGCGTGCCGGCGTAGAGGAAGCAGAATACTTCGAAGCCAGCGAGAAGGCAAAAACAGAAGTGCCGAAAGTGAAATTCTAATCGATATCTTCTTTTTGGAGCAGTTCGATGATTTCGGCTTTCGTCGGCAGCGCTTCAATTGAGCCGAACTTCGTGCAGGCCAAAGCGCCCGCCGCCGAGGCAAATTTAACTGCCTCTCTGATATTGTAATCAACGGCACAATAGGCGGCCATCGCGCCGGCGAATGCGTCTCCCGTGCAGGTCTGGTCAACAAGCTCAATCTCGAAAGCTGGTATATGGTCGGCCCCGTTCCTATCGACAACCATACACCCCCTCTTACCCATCGTTATTACAGCTGAGCCGGCACCACGGGCAACCAAGTCAGAGCCAATGAGCTTTGCTGTGCGAATGTTTGAAACAGAGTGTTCTGTAATCTCGGCGGCCTCGTAAAGATTCAATATCAAAATATCAACACTGAAATACTCTACCGGTAAATCGCCACCTTCCGTCCTTCCGTTACCCTGGGATTCTATTGGGCTTGCCGGATTGAGAATGACTTTCGTACCGTGCACCTTTGCCATGCGGATAGCCCTTACAATCGCATCCTGCGGCAGTCGTCCGTGAATCAAACAGACGTTGGCCTCGGCGATAACCTTCTCGGCGGCGTCTATATCTGCCGGCGCCAGAGCG
>QNBZ01000203.1 GCA_003644295.1 Planctomycetota bacterium | reverse complement strand
TAAAGTGAGAAGTGGATTAGTGAATTAGAGATTAGTGAATTAGTTACCAATTAACTAATCAACCGATTAACTAATCAACTTTTATAACTTTAGTTCACTTTAGGCACTTTGATATTCGGTCTTTACAGGTTTTTTAGTCTTTCTTGCCTGTCGTGTTCCTGCAAAGCCGCGATTAGTTCGCCCATATCGCCGGCCATTATTTTGTCCAGACTGTAAAGCGACAGGTTAATTCTGTGGTCGGTCAGGCGGTTTTGCGGGTAATTGTATGTCCTTATTTTTTGGGACCTGTCGCCTGAGCCAATCATAGTCTTTCGCTGTGATTCCCGCTCAGCTCTCTTTTGACTTTCGTAGTGTTCATAGACCCTGCTTCTCAGAACCCGCCAGGCCTTTGCGCGATTTTTATGCTGACTTTTTTCATCCTGCATACTGACGGTAATTCCGGTTGGAATATGTTCGAGCTTAATGGCGCTGCTGAGTTTATTGACGCTTTGTCCCCCTGGCCCGCTCGACCTGCTGACGTGTTCGACGACTTCGTCCGGCTTTATTTGAATGTCCAGCTCTTCCGGCTCAGGCAGTACCGCTACTGTTGCGGCGGAGGTATGAATTCTGCCCTGTGATTCTGTCTCCGGAACTCGCTGAACGCGGTGTCCGCCGGCCTCATAGCCCAATTCGGTCCATACGCCCTCACCTTTGACGCAGAATATAACTTCGCGAAAACCGCCCATTTCTGTAGCACTGAAGTCAAGCCGTTCGACTTTCCATTTGCGTTCATCAGCGTATTTTACGTACATATTATACAAGTCGCGCGCAAACAAAGCTGCCTCTTCACCGCCGGTGCCTGCCCGGATTTCCATTATGACCGAATTGACGCTTATCTCGTCGGCCATCACAAGCGTATCTTGGATTTCCTCGAGCAGGGAGTTCTTTTTGCTTTCGAGTTGGCTGATTTCTTCTTTCGCCAGCGCCTTAAAATCTTCGTCTTCGGTATTGCTCCTTAGAATCTGCTCGGCATCTTCGAGACCAGCTATCGTTTTTTTGTACTCGCGGTATTTTGCAACAATTGCTTTCAGCTTGCCCTGTTCTTTGGATAGAGCTATCAGCTTGGTCGAATCACAGGCCACAGCCGGCTCGGCAATCTGTTTTTCGATCTGACAAAAGCGTACCTCGATTTCATCAAGTTTTGCTAAGAGTGAATTTTTTTCCCCAGCCATAAATTTGTTGTTTGCCGCTCGTAGCTCGGGACCCGAGTCACAGGTCACGATTTGTTCTTTTTGAAGTAGCTTGTGCCGTATTTCTTTTGGAATCGTTCTATTCGTCCTGCGGTATCGACGAATTTCTGTTTGCCCGTATAGAACGGATGGCACATTGAGCAGATTTCTGCGTGTATTTCTTTTGCCGTACTGCGGGTCTCGAAGGTATTGCCGCAGCCGCAGTGAACTACTACCTTATCGTATTTTGGATGTATACCTTTCTTCATAACTTTATCTCCTGAGGTCTAAAATGCTGAATTTTAACAACATTAGCAGATATTTCAACATAAATTTTCGCAATTGTGCTTTTCACCGTTTTGCCGGGATAAGGCCTACTTTATTGGACAAAGATAAAACAGCCCTGTTTTTCCCCAACTAAAGTTGAGATGACAGCCCTAAAAAGCCATATTTCCAAAAAAATCTTGAAGCCACGCCTGTTTTCAATCGATATTTAGAGAAGTACACAACTTTATTAGCCGGATATGGAGATGTTGTAATGCAGATTAGGTATGTTGTTTCTACAATGGTATTCTGGTGGCGGGAGAATCGCCTTTCTCTTGAGCAGGAATGCGAATTCCTCAGGTCGCAGGGCTTCGGCGTAGAGTTATGGCCGAGTATAAAGGACCAACACGAGTGCCGTTACGAGAGGCATAATTGGCCCCGGCTCGCCGCAGCTACCGATGGTATGCTGGTTTCGATGCACTCTCGCAACGACAGCCCAACATTGGAGCAGTGGAACGAGCAAATCGAATGTGCCAAACTGCTCGGCGCAAATATCGTAACTGATTTACAGGGGCTGGGTGTCCCCAATGGTTTAAGGGGTAATGGCGATGATTTCACTGCCGAGGTAGTCAAAATGGCTGAAGACAATGAAGTTATGTTGTGCCTCGAAACCGGCCATTTGCCAGTGCTGAAACAGGTCGGCAGAAAATTTCCGTCCATTTGGTATTGTCTCGACACCGGCTATGCTAATCTGGATTCGGAATTTTCTTTCACGCAATATGTGGATGAACTGGTCCCGAGGGTGGCTCATTTGCACCTGACGGACAATTACGGACGGACCGACGACCACGAGCCGCCCGGCGTACGCGGAGGTATTCCGCGACAGAACTGGGACTATCTGCTCAACGCATTGGACAAGCACGATAGCGATGTAATCGGCTCACTGGAAATGTCGCCTTGTATGCCTGATGTTATGATACGGCAAGCCAGCGGGTTTTTGTTTGACGTAATGAGATGGCCCAACCGCCCTCAGAAGCAGCCCGACTACGCCGAGGTCAACTATAATCCCACATAGTCAGGTTATTTTCACTTTTTCCTGATGTCCTGATTTCCTTAAAAGCCGTAACCGGCCTGTTTGAGTTGCTGCTCGGTAGGCAGAGACGTATAGGTCTCGCCTCTTGGGCCGATATAAACAACGCCCTGTTTTCTCAACGTTACCGGCGTAATAGAGCCGTTGCTGTTTGTGATATTGACAGTAACGGTGTTCATTTGCCGGCGGATTGACTCTCTTTCAGCGGCCGCCTTTTTCTTATCGCCTTCATTGCCGAGCGCATAGCCGGCTCCGCCGCCCACCGCCGCTCCGATTAACGTTGATTTCGTATCGCCGCCGGCCAGTTGGCCGATACCGGCTCCAGCCGCTGTGCCGATAAGTGCGCCGGTCTGGGCATCGCTTTCACAGCCGGCTGAAAATGCCAGAGCCACACTCACGGCAACCACCATCAGAATTGTAACTAAATCTTTACTCATTGTAATGCCTCCAATAAACATAGGAAAAACATCTTCCAAATCCGTTACTTTGTTTATTATACCATCTGCCGACCTGAATAATCAAGCCAATAATTCTTGTAAATTTTCATTCAGGCCATTATATTCTTATCCGGTATTCGGTCATAAGGAATCAGAGGAGCTATAATGAAGCCGAAACTCTTAATTGTCGGCGCCGCCGGTCGAATGGGCAGGCGCGTCCTCGCATTAGCTAAAGACGCAGAACTTTTTGATATCATTGCTGCTGTCGAAAAAAAAGGGCATCCTGACATCGGCAAAGACGCCGGTGCTTCAGCCGGCGTCGAGGCGCTCGGCGTTAAAATCTCCAGCGATTATCCAGATGACGCCGATGTGGCGATTGATTTTTCGATGCCCGAAGCGGCTGAAAGAACTGTTGATTACTGCCTCGAAAATAACGCTGCTCTGGTTTTGGGAACTACCGGCCTGAGCGACCGGCAGAAGGCAAAATTAGAAGCTGCCGCCGAGAAAATCCCTGTTATCTACGGAACTAATATGAGCGTAGGTATGAACGTCTTGTTTTCTCTGGTTGGCAAAGTAGCATCGATGCTCGGCGAAGATTATGATATTGAAGTCATCGAGCAGCATCATCGTTTCAAGAAAGACGCTCCGAGCGGAAGTGCCCTTACATTAGCTGATAATATCTGCAAGGCAACCGGAATGGATTTCCCTGATTGTATAGTTTACGGCAGAAGCGGCAAAGACGCTTTAAGAGAAAAAGACACTATCGGCATACACGCCGTCCGTGCCGGCGACATCGCCGGCAGGCACGAAATTATC
>QNBZ01000202.1 GCA_003644295.1 Planctomycetota bacterium | reverse complement strand
TGATACTTATCAGGTATAGTTCTGCTGTTAAAAGTTGCTCTGTCGAACGGGGTAGAATAAGGAATTAAAAGTTAAAAATTAAAAATTTCTTTTGGGGTCAACAGTATCACGGCGTGGTTGACTCAGGCCTCCGACAGGGACCAGCCGGGCCAACGCAAGATGGTCACCGTGACAGATGAAGTAATTGATTATTGATGAATGATTAGTGATTATTTGTTCAGCATCGTAACGCTAATAATCAATTATCAAATTATCAATAATCAATCGAATACCCGGTGGTGTAATTGGTAACACATAGGCTTTTGGTGCCTACATTCCAGGTTCAAGTCCTGGCCGGGTAGGTTTGGAATTGATGAATGATAATTGATTATTGAAATACGCAAAGTAATAATGGCGAAAAGAGTGGCAATAGTTTTGGCGGCGGGCGTCAGCAGCAGAATGAATACCCGGCTGGCGAAAGTGCTGCACGAAGTATGCGGCCGACCTATGCTGGCTTATGTGTTCGATGCCTGCCGGGAAGTTGGGGTTGACAAAATATACGCTGTGGTCGGCTACGGCGCCGAGCAGGTTAAGGATAGATTCGCGGACAGCAATGATATTGTCTGGGTGCAGCAGGATGAGCAGAAAGGAACTGCTCATGCAGTTCTGTGCTGTAGGAAACATCTTAAAGATTTTGATGGTGAAACACTTGTACTCTGCGGCGATGGGCCGTTGATTAGAGACAAAACTTTGAAAACGCTTATAGGAAAACACGAAGCTGGTCAGTCAGCGGCAACGCTGGCGACTGCTGTGCTGGATGACCCAGCCGGGTACGGCAGGATAATCAGGGACACCTACGGCAATATCCAGGGTATTCTCGAAGACAGCGACTGCACGGATGAACAGTTAGCTATTAAAGAAGTCAACCCGAGCTATTATCTGTTTAATAACAAGGTTCTTTTCGAGGTGCTGGAAAAGGTTAAGCCGGACAACGCCAAAAAGGAGTATTACCTGACAGACGCCCTGTCGCTTATTATCGCAACAGGTCATAAAGTCGAAGCGATTACGGCGGTTCTTCCAGAGGAGGCAATGGGCGTTAACAGCAGGGCGCAACTCAGTGAAGCGAGTAAGATTATGCAGCGGCGAATTCAACGACAGTTGCTGGAAAATGGCGTTACGATAGTTGACCCTGATAATACTTGGATTGACGCCAGGGCGCAAATCGGTCAGGATACGGTTGTTGAGCCGTTCACATATATTCACGGCGAGGTCAGAATTGGCCGGGGCTGTCGTATTGGGCCGTTCGCCTATTTGAGGAGCGGAACGGTTCTGGAAGATGACGTTGTGTTAGGCGTTTTTACGGAGGTTAAAAACTCGGTATTAGGACAGGGCGTTCGTGCCAGACATCACAGCTATATCGGCGATGCTGCTGTGGGCGAGAATGTTAATGTAGGAGCCGGCTCGATAACGGCTAATTTTGATGGCGAAAAAGTCAGCCGAACAAGTGTAGGCGACAACTGTTATATCGGTTCCGGCGCGATCCTGATAGCGCCGCTTGAACTAAAAGGCGGCTCGCATATTAAACCCGGTGCAGTGGTTTCGCAGGATAGCATAGGTAAAAAGTAAAAAGGGAAAAGGGATGTTTTTGAATGACGATTTGAAGATATTTTCAGGCAGTAGCAACCCTGCGCTGGCGAATGCAGTTTGTAAGTATCTGG
This sequence comes from Planctomycetota bacterium, assembly GCA_003644295.1. Taxonomy (GTDB): domain Bacteria; phylum Planctomycetota; class Phycisphaerae; order Sedimentisphaerales; family Anaerobacaceae; genus B140-G9. Next base: position 2,120 of record QNBZ01000202.1, on the reverse strand, counting down.
ATATACCGCTCGGCCGCGCAGAGATAGACAGATTCCCGGACGGCGAAAAAGTCATCAGGGTCGAAGACGACGTTCGCGGCAGAGACTGCTTTGTTGTGCAATCGACCTGCCGGCCAGTCGATGAGCATCTGGTAGAGCTTCTGATTTATTTAGACTGCCTGCGAAGAGCCAGCGCCAAACGAATTACCGCTGTTATTCCCTACTTCGGCTATGCCCGACAGGACAGAAAAGACGAAGGCCGCGTACCTATTACCGCAAAGCTGGTGGCTAATGTTATTACCACATCCGGCGCCGATAGGGTCATAGCTATAGACCTCCACGCACACCAGTTGCAGGGTTTTTTCGATATACCGCTTGACCACCTGATGGGCGAGTTGGTCTTGGGCAGGTATTTCAGGGACAAAAAAATCAGTAAGCTGACGGTGGTTTCGCCGGATGTTGGTAATATGAAAATTGCGTCCAGATACGCTTCGCATTTGGGCGGAGAACTGGCGATTGTGCATAAAAGACGGATGAGCGGCAGCGAGGTGCAGGCACGGGAAATTATCGGCGAGGTAAAGGGCAGAAATATCCTGATGTGCGATGATATTATTGCTACCGCAGGGACGTTGTGCAGCGCAGCGGAACTTGTTAAGAAACGGGGGGCGGAAAAAATATACGTCGGAGCGACACATGGCGTTCTTGCAGGGCCTGCGTTGGAACGATTGAAGCTAGCGCCGCTCGATGAGATAATAATTACAGACACTATACCATTAACCGAAGAGGCCAAAAAGCTCAACAGCATTAAGGTATTGAGTGTCTCGGCTATGCTGGGCGAGGCGATAAAAAGAATCCATAAAGACGAATCGGTCAGCAGTCTGTTTAATGATTTTTAGATGAGGAAATTATGGGAGAAACATTAGTTTTCAAGGCGAAGAACAGGGAGCAAACCGGCTCGAAGCCCGCTGCAAAAGTGCGTAAGCAGGGTAGAATACCCGCTGTTATCTATGGGCATAAGAAAGAAACGGTGTCTGTGTCGTTAGATGCGCACAAACTGGCCGAATGGCTGCATCACGGACATCGGCTGATGGATGTGCAAATCGGTAAAAAGCGAGAGACAGCAATGGTAAAAGATTTGCAGTATGACCATCTTGGCAGGGATATAATCCACGTGGATTTGATGAGAGTGAACGTAACCGAAACAGTTAAGGCAAAAGTGCCTATTGAGCTTAAAGGCACGGCTAAAGGTGTGCATGAAGGTGGCATCATCGAAGAGCACGCAGACCATTTGGAAATCGAGTGCAGAGTATCTGACATTCCGGAGTCTATTATTGTTTCCGTCAAAGAGGTAGGTATTGGCGATACCGTGCATGCCGGCGATGTTGAGCTTCCGGAAAACATGAAATTGGTAACTGAGCCGTCAACGCTTCTGGTTACCTGTAGTTTAGTTGCCGCCGCCAAGAGCGCTGAAGAGCTTGAAGAAGAAGCACCAACTGCTCCGGAAGTTATCGGCGAGTCAAAGGAAACCGAGGGAGAGGCCCCTGAAAAAGAGTAAAAGCGTGAATGAGTGAAGTAAAAATGATTGTCGGCCTGGGTAATCCGGGTAACGAGTATGTCGGTACGCGGCATAACGCCGGCTTTCGTGTGATAGATTCGCTGGCTGAATCGTTGGATATAAATGTGAAGAAGAGAAAATTCAACGCCCGTTTTGGTGATGGTGAATTTGCAAATAAAAGGTTGATATTGTTAAAGCCATGGCGGTTTATGAACCGTAGTGGACAGCCGGTCGCAACGGCGAAGGGCTTTTATAAGCTGGCGTTGAGTAACTTGCTTGTGATAACTGATGATATGGCCCTTGAGCCTGGCAGAATCAGAATCAGGCCCAGCGGCTCTGCCGGAGGACACAACGGACTTGCTGATATTATAGAAAAGCTCGGCAGCAATGAGTTTGCCCGGCTGAGAATCGGCATTGGACAATGCGGGCCGGAAATGGCAGTGGATTTTGTTCTTGGCCAGCCAACGGAAACGGAAAGGCCACTGCTGAATAGAGCGATTGAAAGGGCACGGGAAGCGGTGCTCTGTTGGATTGAGTATGGTATCGAAACGGCTATGAACGAATTTAACAGCGAGCAGCGGACAGC
>QNBZ01000201.1 GCA_003644295.1 Planctomycetota bacterium | reverse complement strand
TTGACGGCGAAGAGATGACTTGGGTGAAAACCATAAAGATAATCAGATGAACAACTTAAAAATATATTTGACATAAAACACGCTTTCAGAGATGACCGAAGCAGAAGTTTTCAACAAAGCATTTTCAAACATCAATAAGACCCTACTACATCATAACAGTTAGTTTTGTTTATTGTCATTTCCACACACAGGCGGGAATCCAGGGTTTTTATTGCTTCTGGATACCTGCTTTCGCAGGTATGACAAATCATTTAGAAGGTTTAATCCCCTAAAATCAAATGTTATGAGGTACTACTCATTGTCAAAACCAATTTTCCCTTTGTTTAAGATGTAAGTTGCAGGGATGTCCACTAAATGTGTAATTGTGCAGAAAAGCGATAAGCCCTGCCGATATAGGTTAAGCCGTTTGTTCGGGTTGACGTCTTGGTTGTCCTCGAAGGTTAATTTTTATCGGACGTGGCAACATGAAGGAAAAGAAAACATATAAAATAGCTGGTGAGTGCCTCGGGCTCGCTGCGCTGCTGGTGCTTTTGTGCAGTTGCATCAGTTTCGATATCGGCGATTGGCCAAGCCGCTTCGCCTGGCCTCATAATTCTCCACCGACTAACTGGTGCGGCTCAATCGGCGGCTTTTGTGCGTATTACCTGATGTACTACATCGGCCCAGGCGTATTTGTCATATTGGCTTCTGCGATTTGTTTTTTAGTCGCCAAACTGATACATCGGCAAATCAATCAGCCGGTCTTGCGGGCAATCGGCCTGATACTGTTGACTACAGCGGCGTCCAGCAGTTTCTATTGTTTCTGGCCTTACAGCATTTATCGTTTTCCAACCGGTTCCGGCGGGCTGCTCGGCGTTGGGACGGTGCAGTTTCTGCGGAGTCATTTCGCTTTATTAGGCACCTTTATACTGATTGCAGCAAGCTGGATTGTCGGAATTATCCTGTTAGCGGACAGTTTTATCCTTACTGTACTACGCTGGTTTGGTTTTGCCATTGGGAAAACGGCGAGCGTGGCAGCGCCGGTATGGTCGGTGGCAAGCATGCCCGCAAAAGGCGGACGGGTTTTAGCGGAGATATGGCGGAAGTTAAGCGCACGTCAAAAGCCAGCTCCGGCAAAAGCGAAAGCTCTGGAATTAGCGGGGGACATTAAAATTGAGGCAAAAGTTAACGGCCAGTCCGCTCGCTCCAGAATTACAGAGCAGCAGTCGTCGTCTGAGGCAGCCGGCAAGACGCAGTCGTCGTCCGAGACAGCCAGCAAGACGCAGTCCTACGTTCCGAGCAGCTACAAGGATTATACGCTGCCGCCGATGGAATTGTTGGATGAGCCGGAGTACGCCTTCGCCTCTGTTCAGGGCAAGGTCGTCAAAGCAAAGGCCTCTGCGCTGGAGAAACTGTTATCCGAGTTTAATATCAACGCTCGTGTCGCAGCAGCCGATACTGGGCCGGTTGTAACAATGTTTGAACTGGAGTTGGCCGCCGGAGTTAAGGTCAGCCAGATAGCCACTCTTGCCAATGATATGGCCCGTGCGCTCGGCGCCGGTGCAGTTCGCGTTGTAGCCCCTCTGCCGGGCAAGCATACCATCGGTATAGAAGTGCCAAACAGCGAAAAGGAAAAAGTCCGTATTAAAGACCTGATGCAATTAGCCAGCGGCAAGCCCGATAGGATGCAGGTACCGCTGTTCCTCGGCAAGGATTCATCGGGAGAGCCGCTGGTTTCAGATTTGACAGAAATGCCGCATTTGCTTATAGCCGGCACGACCGGCTCCGGCAAAAGCGTCTGCATCAATAGTATCATTACCAGCATATTACTGACCAGACGTCCGGACGAGGTGAAGATGATTTTGATTGACCCGAAGATGGTCGAGATGACGGCGTTTAATACTATTCCGCATCTGATGAGTCCGATAGTTACCGAGACCCAGCGGGCGGTGCAGATACTCGAATGGGCAACAGTGAAAATGGACGAGCGCTACTCACTGTTGGCCGAGGCGAGGGTAAAAAATATCGCCGAGTATAACCGGCTCGGCGCCGAGGAAATAGTGAAGCGATTTAATCCGAGCAGTGCCGACGAAGAGGCAAAAATACCAAAGCGACTGCCCTATATTGTGATAGTGATTGACGAGCTTGCCGATTTGATGATGACCGCTGCTAAAGAGATAGAAGCTTACATAGTTCGTCTTGCCCAGAAGAGCCGGGCGGTTGGTATTCATATTGTGTTAGCCACTCAACGTCCGCAGGCGACGGTGGTAACCGGCCTGATAAAATCGAATATGCCGACACGGATTGGCTTCCGTGTAGCCGCCAGGATGGACAGCCGAATTATCCTCGACCAGAACGGGGCCGAGACACTGCTCGGCGAAGGTGATATGCTGTTTCTAAAGCCCGGCACAAGCGATTTGATTCGCGCCCAAGGGACTTTTGTTGACGATGCAGAGATAAGGCAAATTGTCAGATACTTGAAAGATGTTGCCGAGCCGCAGTTCCATCCTGAGCTTACGCAGCTTAGCCGGGTTGATACTTCTGAGATGGCCAGGGATGAGCTGTTTGATGATGCGGTACGAATAGTTCTGGAGAGCAAAAGGGGCAGCGTTTCGCTCCTTCAGCGTCGGCTCAGCATCGGCTATGCACGGGCCTCTCGTATAATAGAGATGATGGCTAGTTCGGGCATCCTCGGCGAATACAAGGGCAGCCAGGCGCGTGAGGTTATAATGACGCTTGAGGAATACGAGCGCATCCGAAGTCGGATGGAGCAGGAATCAGAAGAAGTGCAAGAGGATTCTGCAACAGATAGTAACGAGTCGTCCGGGCCGGCCTATATAAGCGAGGGCCAGCGCGGCTACGTCTCGATAGATAGCGAGGATTAACTAATTCTGCAATGTTGTTCAACAGGGGGGCAGCGTGTACAAAATGAATTTTTCACCCTCCGAAGAAGTGGTTAAAACCCCCAACATAAAGTTGGGGGCTTATGTTCAATTTTTTTTAACTATTACTATATATGGTATATTGCCCAGCTTTCCCAGATAGACTTTCGCAGGCGGTTTCTACGTCAAAGTAGGCCTTTCCAAAAGTCGATTTTCAATACTGATAAGCCGTATTTTGGCGTAAATAGATGTAACTTTATGCCTCTGTAGCGGTTAGATAAAAATGAAACTTTTCTAAAGTTTTTCAACTACTCCTGTCGATACCAACACTGAGAAGTTGTTTTGGGCCTCAAAAGGGATTTGTGGGCATACAATATATAGTGGTTGTCAGTTCTCGGACGAAAAATGATGGATGTTTTCGCCTGTAGCTTATCAAGCAGAGTAGTTAAGATGTCAGATTTCGATTTCAACGATTTTTTTAGTGGCTTGGATGGGCAGTTAAAGCCCATTGATGAAGACCTGCGTCTCGATGAGGATTTGGTTATGGAACAAATCCTTGAAAATATCAATACTACGCCGATTGGCCAAGTGTTAAAAAAGATTGCCTCACTGCCGGAGGTTCGCAAAGAGAAAGTTCTCGATGTTCGTCGGCAGCTTACAGAAGGTAAGTATGAACTCAACGACCGGCTGAACATCGCTCTTGATAAGGTTCTTGAGGACCTTACGACATAACTGACGGCCTGTGTTCAGGCACGGGCAGCTAAAACCGTATAATCTGAACCAAGCCCCCTGCCAGCCGAGTGAAGTCAGCAGGAAGTTCGTATTCGGCTCTAATTGTCATTTTATACCAATTGGACTAAGTAAATGCGCTTTTTGACAGACAATCAATTATTGTGTCATGCCTGCGAAAGCAGGCATCCAATACATATATAAACCTATGGATTCCCGCTTTCGCGGGAATGACA
>QNBZ01000200.1 GCA_003644295.1 Planctomycetota bacterium | reverse complement strand
GAATCGGTTCGGCTTCTCTCCAGAGCTTCTATTATTTGCCTTTTCGAAATAGCTGAATAGTCCTAAGGGATTGGTATGAGCCCTGCGTTGACACTCCGGCTCTGTTGTTTATTTGGTAAAGTTGTTATCATTTACCAATCAAACTCAGCAACGATGGGAGTGTGGTCGCTGGGCCTTTCAGATAATCGAGGCGCCTTGTCTATGTAACAGGCCGTGCATTTATCAGCCAATGGCCTGGTGGCCATAATGTGGTCCAACCTCCAGCCGAGATTGCGTTTGAGAGAACCTCTCATTCTGTAATCCCAGAATGTATATTGCCCCGGCTCGTCGCAGTGCATCCTGAATACATCGACAAAACCCCACTGACAAACCGCCTTCAAAGCGTCGGTAACCTCTGGGCAAAAACAGACGTGTCCCGACAGACCTTCCGGGTCGTACAGGTCTATCGGCTCCGGCGCGACATTAAAATCGCCCAGCCAAATGATAGGGTCTGATGGTTTGAAATTTTTATCAAAGTACCGCCGGAGCCGCTTAAACCAATTCAACTTGTAATCGAATTTTTCCGACTCTCGCAGATAACCCTGTGGGATGTAGGTATTGACAATCGTAACGCCATTGATTTCCGCTTTAATGAGACGGGCCTGGTCTTTCGGTTCATCTTCGAAACCAAATTTGGCGGCTTTGATTTGGCTTTTGCTGAGAATCGCTACGCCGTTGTAAGCTTTCTGGCCTTTGAAAATATATTGGTATCCGGTTTTGCCTAACGCATCGGCTGGGAAATCAACATCCTGAACCTTGGTTTCCTGGACGGCAAAAACGTCCGGCTGATGGTCGGCGAGCCACTGAAGCACTATTGGCAGACGAACCCGTAAGGAATTGACGTTAAAGCTGGAAACCTTCATTTAAGCTACTTAAACCTGAAACATTAAGTGCTTTGGCTTCAGGTAAGCCCTTCAACCTGTTCTTGAGATAATTTGCTCCTGGCGGATATACCTTCTATCTGCATTCGTTTTTTGACGGGCAGGGTTGTGGAGTTGGCCTGCTGCGGAGTGGTCTTTTCCTGTGATATATCATTGTTCATACTAACTTTGTCAACTATAGTATAGCTTTCAACTATGGACAGCAGACTCAACAGAAAGCTGAGCGTGCTCTCGGCGCCCTGATTGACGTTAACGCCGTCGGGTAAGAGTCCGTCATGACATCCTTTGGTTCTGAAGTTGTAAAGCGGAATTCGCAAATCGTTTTCGCCGAGAAACCAATCAAAAGCTTTCCTTTGCAATGTTAGAAAACTGGTGTCTTGTGTGGCGTCATAAGCAGCCCTGGCCATCATAACCGTGCTTGCTGCTTCTATTGGCTGCTGGTCAAATGCGGCCTTGGTTCCGCCACGTTTATACCAGCCATTGCAGCCTACGAAACTGAAATGGTCGCCGTCAAAAGTGTTTTCCAGTAAAAATGTGCACGTTTTTTCCGCAACTTTGAGGTATTTATCACCAAGAATCAACCCAGCGACAAACAAAGCATAGGGCAAAATGGCGTTGTCATAGGTTAGTGTGTTCTCAAACCACTGCCAGTCGGAGCGGCTGTTTTTCTCGTATAAAAGCATGAGCTTATCCGCTGCTGTTGCAAGATAACGCTTGATATCACTAGCACCGGGGAATTGCTTGAGATAGTCCGACATACCGAGTATTGAATAGGCCATACCTCTGGAGTACTGCTTCTCCACATATTTTACCGACTTGTCAAAACAATCCTTGATTATCGGCAAATACGAAGGCAAAGGAGGCGCCGCCATAACTGTACCGAGCGCCCACAACACCCTGCCGAGAGCATCATTGACCGGCTCTTTTTTCATCCAGGTTCTGTCAAAGTTCATAAAATTTCTGACTGTGCCATCTCTATTCTGTGAATGCAGGACGAAAGACAAATACGTATCGAAAAGCTCTAACGCTTCCGGCTCAGGATACTGGGCATAATATCTGGTCATCGCAATCACAGCCCTCGCATTGTCGTCTGTGCAGTAACCATATTTACGGTTAGGGGTTATAAATTTGGCGTGCTGGTATATGCCCGTTTCGTCGGTCAGCTTTTTCAAGTGAACTAATGATGGTTCGGGGACCTCAATATTCGATATCGTCTCGGTTACCGACGAGGTGGCTCTGGGAGCGATACGAACCGGCAAGCGTTTTGCGTTTAATAACTTCCAATAAACCTGACCGATTTTTGGCCAGGTTCTCGACCTGCCGTAATCATAGGCCTTTCTTCTTAACGAATAAAACAGCGAATCATCTTGAAGTATTTCTACTATGGCTTCTGCTGTCTGTCTCGAATCGCCGAATCGAACCAGCTTGCCCCGGCCATTCGCCAACAGTTCCATAGCTGCCCAATAAGGGGTTGAAACAACAGCTTTGCCTGTTCCGACGGCAAAAGACAATGTACCGCTGGTCAATTGCTCTCTGTTCAGGTATGTGGTAACGTAAATGTCGGCTGCACACAAAAAGTTACCAAGCTCTTCGTCGCTTACGAACCTGTTGTGAAATATCACATGCTCCTGTAAGCCCAGCTCTTTTACCATCTGCCGCAAACTGAATCTGTAAGATTCACCGTCCTCTTTTAATACGGACGGATGTGTCATACCAAGCACTATGTACAGAACCGACGGCTCGGCCTCGACTATAGTAGGCATCGCCTTGAGCATAACTTCTATGCCTTTATTCTTATTCAGCAGGCCGAACGTCAAAATCGTTCTTCGGCCTTCCATACCAAATTTGTGCTTGTAATAGTTGTTGTCAACGAATGGCAAATCCGGTATGCCGTGAGGAATCAGTTGTACTTTTTTGCCGGCTATGCCGTAAACGTCCCGCAGCATATCAACGCCGCGCTCGTTCATAGTGATTACCTTGGAAGAAGCGTTACAAACATCTATCAATGATTTGTAATAAGATGAGTTCGGCTCGCCAATGACCGTATGCAGTGTGGTTATCACAGGTGCGTTTAATCTGTTGAGCAGCAGACTCAGATATGAGCCGGCGTCGCCGCCAAAGAGGCCGAATTCGTGCTGGACAGAAACAAGGTCAACATGGCTGAAATTAATATAATCGGCGGCACAAATATAATCACTTTTTACATTCTGGCGAATCTCGAATTTAACAGGGTCATTGTACTTGAGAACATTGCCCTGTCGCATCGCCACTACCAACGGCTCGAATTCGCCCCCGGCAGCCAGGGTCAAGCTATCAATAAGGTCCGAGGTAAAAGTGGCAATTCCGCATTTTCTTGGCAGGAAAGACGAAATAAACGCTACCTTTTTTGCGGAAGCTTTTGCCATCCGTAACATCCCCTTCTAAAACAGCTATAAAAAACCATCAGTATTTTAAGCCAAGCGGTTTAAGCTGTCAAGTAAATTGACCGCTAATGTCGGGTATAAAACACCTCATTTTGCTGAAAAGATTAACAGATTGTCGTTAGTGGCAGAAAAAGTCGCTAAATCTCGCAAAATTTGCAAATTTTCCTGGTTTTTTTTGCTATTTTTTCTTTTTTTACCAACAAAAGTCGGTAAATTTATGTAATATACTACTAATAAAGTAGGAATAATGGGATATAGATTATGAAACTTTCAACCCGCACCCGATATGGAGTAAGAGCGTTGTTGGAACTGGCTGGCAGCTACGGCAAAGGGCCTTTACAGATTAAAGTTATTGCCCATCGACAGGATATATCCGTTAAATATCTGGAACAGTTAATAGCTATACTCAAATCAGCAGGACTCGTAAAAAGTATCAGAGGTTCCAAAGGCGGTTATGTTCTTGCCAAAACTCCGAATCAGATT
>QNBZ01000199.1 GCA_003644295.1 Planctomycetota bacterium | reverse complement strand
GAGCCTTTAAGGGCTCCCGGAGCTGAGTTTAAGCAGACACCCGGCGTTTATTGTTTCATGTTCCATGCTATGTGTTCCATGTTTTTGTGTTATAATAAAAAAAGTTTAGGACTTTGACAATTTTTAAAGAATAACAAACAAAACAAATGGAGGTACAAACTATGAACACAAAAAAACTAAATTTACTTTTTGTCATTTTATTAACTTTAATTTTAGTTGGAGCGGGGTGCGGCGATTCTGACCAAGTTGGTAGCCCTGCCGGCGATGACGATGATTTGGTTATAGGCGGAGATGACGCGGAGGACGTTGAAAAAGACAGCGGTGAAGTTGCGGATGTTGAGGAAGAGGATGTTGTGGTAGATGAATTTGAGGGATGGAAAACTTATGAACAGGACGGAATTACTTTAAAGTATCCGGAGAATTGGAGGGTGACAGAGGATGGATTAGGGTTGTATCGTTGGTATGAAGGATTAGAAGAGGATATTCAAACTACAGAGCTAGGGGAATTTAATTATCTTGTTCGTGGCAAACTAATAACTTTGTATCCGGTGATTGAGGACAATATAGATAATGTTACTTTGGAAGAATTTTGGGAGGAAGAAAAAGTTAATGATTATATTAAAGAAAGAATAAATATAGGTGGAGAACCAGCTCTTACGGCCGAATGTAGCGGTATTAGCTACATGGAATGTATTTTGATACTTTATGGAGGAAAAAAGATTAACATTGTAGTTGATTATGTGACAGATAACGATTTTGCTCATGCAGATGTTCGTAGGATTTTAAAAACAGTTGAATTTGAATAAAAAGGAGGATAAAAAGATGAAAAGATTAATATTGATTGGAGTTGTTTTTTTTGTTATTTATGGTTATGCCAAAAATGCTTATTCTGAAGAACCAGAAGAAGAACCGGAGATAGCAGACAGTTTGGGATATCCTTTATCTGACTATAATCCAGGCTCATATAATGACCGCGTATTTGGATGTTGCTGGCCTCGGCATTTAGGCGAAGATGATGAAAGATTGCCACTAACTCCTGTTCGGTCAATCGGTAATGGTAGGGTTATTACAGGGATAGTTTCTCGCGCCCATACTTGTTATGGCATGGTGGTAGTAATAGAGCATACCCTGCTAAAGGAGAATACTCTATTTGATGAAAATAAGATAACTTCTATCTATGGCCATCTTTCTAATCGCGAAGGATACAAACCGAAGTTGAGCGGCATTGTTAAAAAAGGAGATATTATTGGTTATGTTGGTCATAGTGGTGGAACTCCGCCTTATGGTAAACCTAAAAAATGTGGTCGTCATTTAGATGATGAAAATGGCGATGGTGGCCCCCATCTTCATTTTGGCATCCGTAAAGGACCTGCGCCTAAAGACAAGTATGGAAATTATACTTGGGTATATTATGGTTATGGCCCTACAAATGGCGAAGACGTTGATTATGACTCTCAAAATAGGTATTTTGGCGGCAAATTTATGTCTGGCAAAGTATTTATTGATAAATACAATGCCACATATTCTAACCGCGACCAAGACAACGACGGCTACACCACTTCCCAAGGCGATTGCGATGACCAAAACAAAGAAATTCATCCCGGAGCCAAAGAACTTTGCGATGGCATAGATAATAACTGCGATGGCAATAAAGATGAGGATTTTCCAGAGCTAAACACTTCCTGCACTTCCTATGTCTACGAATGCCCGCAGGAAGGAAAATGGGTCTGCAACCTTGAGTTTGGGGGCACCAAGTGCCAGTCCATTGGAGATCCCATAGAGCCCTCTCCTGAACTTTGCGATTATCTTGATAACGATTGCGACGGCGAGATTGACGAGGACTGGAAAACAGGGTTGGCTATTGATTTAGGCAAGCCCTGCGAAAATACCAGAGGCGAATGCAAGGCCCAAGGCACCGTAGTTTGTACTCCTGATGGTTTGGGAGTTATTTGCGACGCAGAAATTGAGATTGGCGAAGAAATTTGCGATTATCTTGATAATGACTGCGACGGAGATATTGACGAAGGATTTAATATTGGCGAACCTTGCGCTGTAGGAGTAGGCGCTTGCCAAGATACTGGTGTTATTGTTTGTATTGAATCAGATCCCTACAATTCCTATTGTAGCGTTGCTCCTTTGGAGCCGGATTGTACCGGCAAAGAATGCGGTGATGATGGTTGCGGCGGGAGTTGCGGGGAGTGTGGGGAAGGGCAATTTTGTAATCCCCAGTTTCAATGCCAGCCCATAGGAGCAGACTGTCCGACAGATAAGGATTGTACTAATCTTGAGTGCGGTCCTGACCCTGTTTGTGGGGAGTCCTGTGGAACCTGCATTGCGCCCGAAGTTTGCGGTGGTGATGGGGAATCGGGTATTTGTGGGATTCCATTAGGCAACCATCTTTGGAGCAAGCGATTTGGCGCAGCGGGAGGCGATGACCCTGGGCGTTCCGTAGCCGTGGATAGCAATAACAATGTGTTTGTGACAGGAGCTTTTAGCGGCACAGTAAATTTTGGCGGTAGCGACCTTACAGGCGCTGGAGGGTTTGACATCTTTTTAGCAAAGTATGACACAAATGGCAACCATCTTTGGAGCAAGCGGTTTGGCGCAGGAGACTGGGACGAGGGGTTCTCCGTAGCCGTAGATAGCAATGGCAATGTGTTTGTGACAGGAAGATTCAAAGAGACAATAAATTTTGGCGGCGGCGAGCTTACAAGCGCGGGTGGTTCCGATATATTTCTGGCAAAGTACGACGCAAATGGCAACTACCTCTGGAGCAAGCGATTCGGCGCAGGGAGCAGTGATGGGGGCTTTTCCGCAACAGTTGATACCTCCGGTAATGTGCTTGTAACGGGCTCCTTCCAAGATGCCGTAGATTTTGGCGGTGGCGAACTCACAAGTGCTGGTTTAGAGGATATATTTCTTGCAAGATATGACGCAAACGGTACTCATCTTTGGAGCAAGCGGTTCGGTGCAGGAGGCGATGAGGTGGGATTCTCCGTAGCTGCGGATAGTAGTGATAATGTGTTTGTGACAGGAAGATTCAAAGAGACAATAAACTTCGGCGGCAGTAATCTTGTAAGCGTTGGAGATTATGACATTTTTCTTGCTAAATACGACGTTAATGGTAACCACCTTTGGAGTAAACGTTTCGGCGCAGGAAGCTGGGATTTTGGGCGCTCCGTAGCCGTAGATAGCAACGACAATGTGTTTGTGACAGGGTTTTTCGCTGATACAGTGGATTTTGGCGGCGGCGGTTTCACAAGCGCTGGGTCGCTTGACATTTTTCTAACAAAGTATGACGCAAACGGTAACCACCTCTGGAGCAAACGGTTTGGTGACGCTGATCTTGACGATGGGTATTCTGTGGCCGTGGATAGCAGTGGTAATGTGTTTGTAACAGGAGAGTTTCAGGGTATAGTAAATTTCGGCGGCAATAATCTTGCAAGTGCTGGGGGTAGGGATATCTTTTTAACAAAGTATGACGCAAACGGCGCCCACCTTTGGAGCAAGCGGTTTGGTGATACTGACCAGGACGAGGGGTTCTCCATAGCTGCGGGTAGTAGTGGTAATGTGTTTGTGACAGGAGTTTTTAGTGGCACGGTAAACTTTGGCGACGGACCGTTAACCAGCGCTGGTTATAATGATATTTTTCTTCTCAAATTAGCGCCCTAAAACTGTCAACTCAACTAAGATTTACAAAGGAAATTATTAACAGTAATTTCCCAAACCAGCCCCAAACTCGGGAGCTGGTTTTTTATTTTGATAAACAACGTTGGACTAAATAGCTCCGGGAGCCTTTAAGGGCTCCCGGAGCTGAGTTTAAGCAG
>QNBZ01000198.1 GCA_003644295.1 Planctomycetota bacterium | reverse complement strand
GAACAAAAACCGGCATCGTTCTCGACAGGACGTGTTTCTATGCCGAGGCGGGCGGCCAGGTTGGTGACTGCGGCATTATCGAATCAGAGAACGGTCAATTTACTGTTGAGAATACTACAAAAATAACCGATTGTGTCATTCATCAGGGCGAAGTGTCAAAGGGAACGTTTAGTATCGGCGATAAAGTAAAGGCAATTGTTAGCAAAAGCAGGGAGTCAACAAAGAAAAACCACACAGCCACGCACTTGCTACAGTGGGCATTGCGGGAAGTAGTCGGCGAATCAACGGCCCAGCGGGGCAGTATGGTTTGTCCGGATTATTTGAGATTCGATTTCACCTGCCCAAAGGCCTTGAATAAGGAACAGATAAAAAAAGTTGAAAAGCTGGTACGGGAAAAAATCGCTGATGATTTGCCGGTAACCTCTGTGGTGATGCCGAGGAGCGAAGCGGACAAACTCGGCGCAATGGCACTGTTCGGTGAAAAATACGGTGATGAAGTCCGTGTGGTAGCTATTGGTGCTGCTGATAAAGACCATCTGCACAAGGCCTTCAGCAGAGAATTCTGCGGCGGCACGCACGTTGACCGGCTCGGCTCTATCGGCGGCTTTAAGATAATCAAAGAAGAAAGCGTATCAGCGGGCGTGCGCCGAATTACAGCGCTGACCGGCGCCGGGCTTGCCGGTTATCTCGAACAGCGAAGTGATATTATTGACAAGCTCTCGGTAACGCTGAAGGTCCCTGCCGAAGAGGTGGCAGAGAAAGTCAGCCGACTGATAGAGGAAAATAAAAAACTCTCGAAGGAACTAAAATCAACTTCAAGGCAGGCTAGTTCCGGCACAATGGCCGAAGCGAAACAGCTTCTCGATGAATGCGAAAAAATCAGCGAGACATCTGTAATTATTGGCCGGTTGTCGGCAACTTCGATTGAGCAGACGCGGGCTGCTGTTGATATGCTAAAGAAGAAGGCCAAATCTGCTGCCATCGTTTTCGGTTTTGCTGAAAATGAAAAAGCAGCGCTGCTTTGCGCTGTTACGGATGATTTAATCGAAGCCGGTTTGAAAGCCGGAGATATTATCAAACAGATTGCGCCGGTTGTCGATGGCCGTGGCGGGGGCAGACCTCAAATGGCTCAGGCAGGCGGAAAGAACCCGGAAAAAATCGACGATGCTTTGAAAAAAGCATCAGAGATTATAAAAGAAAAATTGGCAAGTCGCTAATCACTTCTATTGACTTCAAAACGCTAAAAGGTGAGCGAAGTGAAAATTATTGAAGAGCCAAAGCTGTCGGCTGAGGTTGAACGCAAACTGCCGCCGCTTATCGATATTTTCCTTTATCCGATAAGTGCATCGGGGATAATTCATCTGGCAGTGTTTCTGCTTGTGCCGTGGTTGTGTTCGTCCTTTGTCGGCTCGTTAGCTTCCCTGATCCCCGGCCGCTACCCTCGTTTTGCATTTGGTTATGTAACGGGATTTTTGCTTTTGGTTTTATATATATTTTTTCTCGGCTATGTGTTTTATTACGTTGGGTATTGTATTTTTGATAGCGCCAAGGGCGGCCTGCGTGCACCGGATATCAACGTGCAGTCATTTATTCCTGACAGGGGAGACCTGATTGCGCAATTGTTGTGTGTGCTTGGTTGTGCTGCCGTTTGTTTTTGGCCGGTAGCTGTATATCTTATCTTTGCCCGACGAACTGATTTGATTTTTTGGCTGTTGGCAGGATGCGGGTTCTTCTTTTTTCCGATGGCGTTATTGGCGGGAATCTTGTTTGACTCCTTCAATGCACTGAATCCAATATTGATAATCGGCTCAATATACAAAGTATTTCCCCAGTATTGCGGACTTGTCTTACTCGTCGGCGGCCTTGGGGGTTTTGTTGCTTTAATGTTACCACGGCTACAGGTCTGGGGTTTCGTATCCAGCGCTATTAAGATTTATCTATTATTCGTCACCGCTCATCTATTGGGCAGGTTCTACTGGTTGAATAAGGATAAGCTCGATTGGGGCTTGTAGGTGTCAAGAACCCTCAAGATAAACTTGAGGGCTAACTATTTTTGATTGTGGCGTCGGACGTAATTAATTTTTGCACACAATTCATCTTTATCGCAGCAATATCTTTTATCGTAACCTCTCGTCCATAACTTTCCAACAAATCCATTTTCCTGCAAAGCTAATCTGGCAGCATTTTTGTAATGCCTTGAAACATATCCTATCGGCATATTAATATTATTTGTGACGATATGGATATGATTTGAACAGACTGCCACCGCGTACAGTTTTTGCCCGATTGTCTTGCATTCCTGGGCAATAGCCCGCCGAACTATTTCTTTTTGCCGCCCATTTAATACTACTGTGTTATGTTTCTGTAGATTCTGATTAGCTTTGTAAAGACCCGTGTTTTCAGAAAGTACCTTTCCGTCCTTTACGTAGCCGCGTTTATCACCCTGTAGCCAGTTTCCATAAGTTGTCCAGGTAAGCATATATGCAATAACTTTTTTCATATGGCAAATTGGATTAGTTAGCCCCCGAGCTTGTCTCGGGGGTTATTTCATTGCGTTCTTATTTTTACGCTTTTTGCGTGGGCGTCAAGGCCTTCGGCTTCGGCTAAACGGATAATATCATCGGCGCTTTGGGCTAATTTCTCTTTGTCGTATTCGATAATACTGGTTGACTTGATAAAATCGTTTGCGCTTAAAGCGCTGGAAAATCTTGCCGTGCCGCCTGTTGGTAGTGTATGGCTTGGTCCTGCAAAATAATCGCCGACAGCAACCGGCGAATAATCGCTGATAAAGATTGCGCCTGCGTTTTTGATTTGGTCAGCTATTTTCCTGCTTTCATCACCACACTGGATTTCTAAATGTTCAACTGCAAAAACATTTGCCCGTTTAATAATTCCGGACATATCATCGAACACAACAACCCCGCCGAATTTCTTCAAACATTCGCTCGTTTCTTCGGCTCTGTCTAATTGTTGCAGTTGTTTTTTGAGTTCACTAATGACATTCTCCGCCAACTTTTGTGAATCAGTGAACACGACAGCGCTTCCCGGGGCGTGTTCTGCCTGGCTTAGCATATCGGCTGCTATGTATTCCGGATTTGCCTCTTCATTTGCAATTATCAATACTTCGCTCGGCCCAGCTACTGAATCAATACCAACAAATCCGAAAACTTCCTTTTTGGCCATTTGCACCCACTGATTGCCCGGCCCTACGATTTTATCAACGTTATTTATAGAAAGTGTTCCAAAAGCCAGAGCTGCTACCGCCTGCGCCCCGCCAATGCGATAGACCTCGTCAATTCCCAACTCGCAGCAGGCCGCCAGAATTACCGGATGAATACTGCCTTTATATCTTGGCGGTGAAACAACGACGATTTCTTTTACGCCGGCCACCTGCGCAGGAACGGCGGTCATTATTACCGTTGACGGCAGCGGAGCAGATGCGCCCGGAACACAAATACCAACCCTTTTTATAGGAGTGTATTTTATTCCGGGATGTGTATTTTTGTTACCAATAAAAATTTCTTCCTGATATTTCCGTACATTCCCAATCGCCTGACGAAGTGAAGCCAATAAATCCTTATCGATTTCGTTATGGGCTTTTTTTAATTCTTTTTCTGGAATTCTGAATTGTTCAGGAGTTAGTTTAACGCCATCAAACTTTTCAGTATATTCGGCTACAGCTTCATCCGTCCGTTCCTTAACTTTTGAAACAATTTCTCTTAATCTCCCGAGTTTTTCATCATCTTCAAACTGTGTTGCTTTTATTATTGTCCAGCGAAGCTGCGTTAATTTTTCATTGAAATTCTGTTGTTGATATGAAATCAGAATT
>QNBZ01000197.1 GCA_003644295.1 Planctomycetota bacterium | reverse complement strand
AGTCCATAACGTTTGATTTTGGGCATTGTCATTCCTGCGAAAGCAGGAATCCAGTTTGTTAATGAGTTTAATTCCGTATCAAAACGGAATGCTTTGATCCATAAATTCAAATGTTAGGATATACTATAGCAACATTTATACAAAAGTCAGTCAAATTGAGTTAATTAGTTCGTTGTTCATTGTCTATGAACTATGAACTCATAACTATGAACTTTTTGTTTTCTTTTTACTTTTTACTTTCTTTTCGCTCTGGTGCCGCAGAAGAGCATAGAACTCATAAGCATTAGCAGCCGAAATCTGTTTTGTCAAAAAACCCTTTATTTCCCGCTCGTTCGCGCTGGGATGAACTAATTGTTCGCTTCTCAAGAATTCGGTCATCTTTTTTGTAAGCGGAATAGCGTGTCCGGCCAGAGATGTAAGCATACAATAATCGACGACGAAAGAACTAACGCCGTCTATTTTTTCAAGAGCTTGTCTGGCTTGACGCTTGCCAAGCTTTTTCAACGCCTCCAGACTGACTGTATGATACTTGTCGAATACGGCTCTTAACACCTTTCTAAGAGTCGAGCAGATATTTCTTGTAGTAGGCGTATCTGCACCTAACACCTCGATAATTTCTTCCTCACGCGAGACGCGCAAATCATTCCAGTCAACGAAATAGTTTGAAAGTTTCCTCATCACAGATTGCGCTTCTGTTTCGCTCATATTTTCGCTGACGATAGCATAAACGAGCGCATCGACCAGTTCATCGTGAGCAACGGAAACGCGGGAGACACGCGGGTATTTTTTCTTCAAAGAGCTGCGTAACCTGCGCACCTTCCCGGAATACTTTTTGCTATCTTTCATAACTCGTATCTCATTCTGGTTAAATGGTAATCAGGAAAGTTCCTAAAGTTTGGAGTGCCTAAAATGAATTTAGAATTGAGAATTGAAATGCTCTTTTTCTAAATTCTAAATTCTTCATTCTACATTAGTTTACTTTAGCTCACTTTAGGCACTTTACCAATTACAAATCCTTGTTCTTCAATTCGTCGGTCGCCCTGTCTATCAGTTTCATAGTTTCCAGCATTTTTTTAAAATTTTCGTCTCTGTAAAAACTCAGAACTGGGCAGAATTTACTCTGCATTTTGCCAACCAGCAGCGATTGTATTCGGCTTCTTGCGTGTGTTATTGCTGTAAAAGTTTTGTTCTGCCCGGCTTCATTCTCGCCGAATATGCTGATATACACATCGGCATTGCGCAAATCAGCGGCCACATCAACCTTCGTAACGCTCACAAATCTTCCGATGCGCGGGTCGCTGAGATGCTGGGCGATAGCATCGCTGACTGCCTCTTTTACCACCCGGGCCACCTTTTGCTGTCTTCTGGTCGCCATAACAATTCGTATCTCGTATTGTGTATATCGTCTTTGAACGGTCAATAATCAATAATCAATAATCAATAATCAATAATCAATAATCAATAATCAATAATCAATAATCAATAATCAATAATCAATAATCAATAATCATTTATCACTAATCATTTATCACTAATCATTTATCACTAATCATTTATCAATAATCAATAATCAATAATCAATTCAAAGTGTTCTTGCTACTTTGACGATTTCATAAAAGTCGAAAACATCATCGACCTTAACATCGTCGAATTTAGCTATCTTAATACCGCATTCCAAACCCGCCTTGACCTCGCGAACATCATCTTTGAAATGTTTTAGAGAGTCAATAATCAAGTTATCTCGGATTACGATATTGTCGCGTATCAAGCGTACCTTCGCATTCTTACTGGCGACGCCGTCGCTGACATAGCAGCCGGCTATCGTACCGATTCTTGAAATCTTAAAGGTATTTCGCACGACCGCTCTGCCGAGAGTTTTCTCCTGCTCTTCCGGCTCAAGCAGCCCGGCCATAGATTTCTGCAAATCTTCTGTTATACGGTAGATTACATTATACTGCCTTATATCAACACCTTTTTCCTCTGCAAGTTTTTCGACACGTTCTTCGCTGACAACATTAAAGCCGATGATAATGGCGTTCGAGGCCTCGGCAAGCAGACAATCGCTCTCGGTGATAGCTCCCGGAGCTGCGTGCAAAATCCTGATTTTCACTTCATCGGTGCTTAAATCAGATAAGTATTTAGTCAAGACATCTACCGAACCCTGTACGTCGGCACGGATGATAACATTTAATTCCTTTATACTCCCGGCTTCTATCTGGCTGAATAAGTTATCCAGTGTAACCTGTGTTCGTTTCGCCAGCGTGCTTTCCCTCGACCGTATCTTGTTTTGCTCGGCAGCGTTTTTGGCCGTGTTAATATCATCCAGGCAGTAAAATCTGTCGCCGGCTTTTGGGACGTCGCTCAGGCCGGTTATTTCCACCGGCATCGAGCTGGTAGCTATCTTTATCGTTTTTCCGTAGCTGTTCTTCAAATTTTTTACTTTGCCGAATGTACTGCCGGCCAGAATCACATCGCCTTTACTTAATCTGCCCTCTTTAATTAAAAGCGTTGCCACCGGCCCGCGCCGCGCCGACATTCTGGCTTCAACGACCCAGCCGGTAGCAGGAATTGTATCGTCGGCTTTCAGTTCGAGCAACTCTGCTATGTAATCAAGGTGTTCAAGTAAGTCGCCAATACCTTCGCCGGTAACGGCGCTGGTCTTGACGACTTCTGTCTGGCCGCCCCATTCAGACGGCGTTAATTCCTGCTCTGCCAACTGTGAGTATATACGGTTGTAATCGACACCGGGTAAATCTGTTTTATTTAACGCTACTATAACCGGCACATTCGCCGCCTTGGCATGATGTATTGCCTCGACGGTTTGCGGCATCACGCCATCGTCAGCGGCAATCACCAGCACGACCACATCGGTCATATTTGCGCCTCTGGCGCGCATAGCCGTAAAGGCCTCGTGTCCCGGAGTATCAAGGAACGTAACCTTCTTATCGTCCCAGCTAACCTGATATGCACCGATATGCTGGGTAATACCGCCTGCCTCGCCGGCGGTAACATGAGTTGACCTTATTTTGTCCAGCAAGCTGGTCTTGCCGTGGTCAACGTGGCCCAGCATCGTAGCCACTACCGAACGCTTCTTGAGGTTATTTCTCTCTCGCTGTTCAAACTCGGCTTGTATTTGTTCCTCAAGACTGCTTTGTTGCTTCACTATCAGCTCAGTGCCGAACTCCAGCGCAACCAGTTCCGCAACGTCCGGGCTTATTTGCTGGTTAGCCGTGGCCATTACGCCCTGTTGCATCAGTTTGCCGATTATATCGCCCGATTTAACCGCCAGAGCGGCAGATAAATCCTTCACAGTAATCGGCACACTTACAACAGCTTTTTCCGGCTTAACAGTTCCCGAAGTTGCCGAGCGATGCGTGGTAACGATTTTTCGCACAGGCCTTAATCGAATGCCTTCGCCGACGGCTGCGTTAAGGCGTGCCCGTCTTTCTTCAATATCCCTTTGACGCCGCTGACTGACAAATTTTGGTTTGCGTACCGGCTCCACATCCCGCTCGGCTCGACGACGTCCATGCGTTCTTTCCTTGTGGTGTTTTGGCTTCTGTTTACTGCTACGCATCAACGGCTCGGTAACCGGAGCGTCGTATCTCTCTCGCAATCTCGGCCTTGGTCGTCGTACAGGTTCCGGTTCTTCAACCCGAACAATTTTTGGGCCGCTTAATTGAGCCGGTTCAGGTCTCTCCAGCATCGGGCCGGCTGGCAATATCGGCTCCGGCTCCGGCTCGACTATTTCTTCCTTTGCCGGTTTTGGCTTCTCTATGGTCGCCGACTTCTGCTCGACTTTGCTTTTACTTTTTTTCGCTGCCGGTTTTCGCTTGGCTT
>QNBZ01000196.1 GCA_003644295.1 Planctomycetota bacterium | reverse complement strand
CATCGGCCCGACTTTGCCGTCGCCGACCGTGTGCTTTTCTACTCCGCTTACTGGCATAATCTGCATAATTACATTCGTAATAAAAATCTCGTCGGCGCCCAATACGTCATCTATGCTGAGGTCCTTTTCGACAAGCTCAATGGAATTTTTCATGGCCGTTTCGCAAACGGTCTTTCTCGCTACCCCCGCCAGTACCGGTGTCCCTATCGGCGGAGTATACAGAATCGAATCTTTAACTAAAAACACATTGCTTATGCAGCCCTCGGCCAGCCGGTTATCCACGGTGAACCATAGTGCCTCAGCCGCTCCTTTTTGATGTGCCTGTTTCAGGCCGAGCATACGTGAAAAATAGCTCGTTGTCTTGTGGCCGTAAATCGGCTCAGTCGGATTTTGCTTAAACGGGCATAGTACCACAAGGACACCGTTTTTATAGTATTCAGTTGGATACGGCTGGAGTTTCGTGGCTGCGATGAGCAGTGTCGCCTGTCGTTTTTCCTCCGGTTCGGACATCGGCCCGCCGGTCAGGGTCAGCCGAAGGCGGGCATCGGTTAATTTATTTGCTTGCAGCGTTTTGTAAATTGCATCGTTGATATATTTTTTGTCGTAGGTATTATTTACTGATAAGGCCTTCATACTAAAGAACAATCTGTCCAGATGGTCTTTGAGCGCAAAGACAACGCCGTTACAGCTTCTCATCGTCTCGAACAGTCCAGCCCCGTACAGAAAGCCGCTGTCGGCAGCCGATATGCAGGCCTTATCGCTTTCGACTAATTTTCCATTTAGAAAAACTTTTTCACTTATTAACACTTCTTATCCCTGCCAGTAATGCCCTTGCCTTTGTGATAGTTTCATCCCACTCTGCCTGCGGGTCGGAATCGGCGACTATTCCGCCGCCGGTTTGCGAGAAGGCCATATTGTCCTTGATAATAATCGTTCGTATGGCGATATTCAAGCAGGCGTTCCCATCAATACCAACAAAACCTATGCTGCCGGTATAAACGCCTCTGGATGTCGGCTCGGTTTCGTCTATGATTTCCATCGAGCGGATTTTCGGAGCGCCGGTAATCGAGCCGCCCGGGAACATCGCTTTCAAACAATCGCAGAAGGAAATTTCTTTGCGAAGCCGTCCAGCTACCGTTGCCACAGCGTGAAAAACAGTCGGATAGCTTTCGATTGTTCTGGACTGAACAACTTTTCTGGTGCCGGGTTCGCAGATTTTAGCCACATCGTTGCGCTCAAGGTCGATTATCATATTCAACTCGGCCTGCTCTTTTTCACTGTGGATTAGCTCATTAAAGTTTTTTGTGTTCTGAGATGTTTCACTTACTCTCGGCCGAGTGCCTTTAATCGGCTTGGTGCTTATAATGCCATCGGCGATTGTTATAAACATCTCCGGCGAAGCGCTGACGACAGCAAAATCGCCGCCGTCAATATATCCCGAGTATGGACTCGGGTTGTAACGGTTCTGCCAGTGAAAAAGCTCTATTGGTCGGGCATTGTAATCGCATTCAAATCGCTGTGAGAAGTTGATTTGATAGACATCGCCGTCATAAATGTAGCGTTTTATTTTTTTGATGGCATTAAGATAATAATCCCTGTCCATATTGTATCGGATTTGCGAGAAATCTATTGTTTCGAGGTCAACGGCACAGGGCTGCGAGACGGCGATATGTTGTGATTCAACAAGTAATTTTTCCAGTGCAGATAGTTTTTCATTCGGCGTTTCAACGTCGCTCGGCAGTTGCAGGGAGATTAGCCAAAAGCTGTTTTCGGTGTGGTCATAAGCAATAAAGCGGTCGTAGAAGCAGAGTCGAATCAGGGGCAGTTGCAGGTCATCCGTTGTTGTCTCCGGCAGCTTTTCGATATATCTTCCGAGTTCATAGCTGAAATAGCCAACCCATCCCCCGCAAAAAATCCCTTTCGGCAAGCTGTTCCATTCGTCGTTCCTTGTTCGATGTTCGATGTTCGATATTCCTGCTCCTTCTTCAAGTTTGTATTTATCAAAAATGTGCCGCAGTTTTCCAAAGGGCTTTTCCTGCCCGGCCCGGAATTCAAATACTTCTTTTGGCTCGGCGGCCCAGTAGCTGAACCTGCCGCCATCCGATTTAGCTGTATTGCCGCCGAGAATTGACGGCGACTTTAAGCGGGAAAATATCTCACTCAAGCCGGGCGGACTTACAGATGCACGGATTTTCTTATAGTGCAATTTGCAAAGGATACACTTATCTGTTTCGGCAACTGTTTCTGTTGTCATTGTATCTATCCCGCCTTTTCTCTTTGTCATTCTCGCAGCTATCCGCCGAAAGTGGATTAAACAATTCTGATTTTTGTATTTTCAAACCTGCCATTGGTCAGTTTGAATAATTTATGTATTCTTTCTTTTTGAAAAATTTCACCGCCTCGTTCGGATTGCCGAAAACTTTCGTAGCTGTTTGCGTAACGAATACCGATGGGTTTTGTTTTGCCGTCCAGATAACGTACACTTCTTTGGCTGCTTCGTGAGCGTGCTGGAGTTCTCTTTCGACACCGCTGGATATTGCTGCTCGTCCGTCGGGCAGTGTCGGGATAAAGCTGATTATCATATCTGACTGGTCAATCAGCATAAAATCACGGGCGTATATCTGTCTGTTAATGTCGCGCTCGATTTGTCGAACTTCATTCAGCTCCAAACGGATTGTCTGCCCTAATGCTGTTACCTCGAAAGAATCCAGTCCATTGTTGGCCGCTTGCTGTGCGTAATGCGGCAGATACGATTCTTCTAAATCACCTGGGTCAAAGCATATAAGAAACTGCTTCATCAGTTGCCGGAACTTGTCAATTTCCTTCTTAACATTTTCCATATCGGCCACGTGCGTCATTGGGAAGCTCAAGTATGCTTTTTTACTTTGGCCATCGAAGACGAGCTTGTAGAATGTTTCAACGGTCCCGGCTTCTGCTCCGCGGGCAAGGCAGTAGAATGGAGTGTTTTCGTTGACGCCTTTGCACAGCATTTCTGTACTGATTATTTCTTCTTCGCGCCAGACAATCAAATCTTTCAGCGTATGTTCGATGGAATGTTCGTTCAGCAGCCTTGTGTGCATAGCAACAACGCCGTCAATCAAATTGATATACATATCGGCGTTGAGTTGGCGCATCTGGTCGAAATCGACTGCCGGGAACAGCCCATGTCGCCAACGGAAAGTTGCGTGAGTATTGACGATTAGGTTGGGCGTATCCGTGGCTTTTGTGATAATGTCTTTGAATATGCTGCGACGGAGCGAACTCAACCGCTTCATTGGAATGTCGAGGATTTTCCCGGGCGAAATGTCGGGTGCTTCGGCGTACATCATATCACCGACATTGCACAAAAGCGTTTCCTTACCTTTATCGGCTGCATATTTACACACCTTCTGCAGGTAGTTTTTCTTATCAACGCCGACCATTCCGGTAACAACGATTATCATTTCGTATCTCGTATAGCAGTGAGCTAAAGTGAGAAGTGGATTAGTGAATTAGAGATTAGTGAATTAGTTACCAATTAACTAATCAACTTTTATAACTTTAGTTCACTTTAGGCACTTTGATATTTGGTCTTTACAGGTTTTTCAATCTTTCTTGCCTGTCGTGTTTCTGCAAAGCCGCGATTAGTTCGCCCATATCGCCGGCCATTATTTTGTCCAGACTGTAAAACGACAGGTTAATTCTGTGGTCGGTCAGGCGGTTTTGCGGGTAATTGTATGTCCTTATTTTTTGAGACCTGTCGCCTGAACCAATCATAGTTTTTCGCTGTGATTCCCGCTCAGCTCTCTTATGACTTTCGTAGTGTTCATAGACCCTGCTTTTCAGAACCCGCCAGGCCTTAGCACGATTTTTATGCTGACTTTTTT
>QNBZ01000195.1 GCA_003644295.1 Planctomycetota bacterium | reverse complement strand
GAGGACCCAATACCCGACCGGTATCAGGGCCAGCGCAAGATAAGTTAGGATGTTCTGACTGAACAGAGCGGGACCAATTACCGGGATCTTCGACAGCAAGGGTATCGAGAGGTCCTTCAGGGGGCTCACTGTCAGCGGGAGCAGTGGAACACCGAATAGAACTCGATAGAGGAAGAGGCCCAGCCCCAGAGCAAGGATGTTCAATGCGACACCGGTAACGATCTGATGTTGCTTCAACTTCACGGTGATTAACCCATAGACCGCGCCAAAAGCAACGCCCATTGCAATTGCAAGTAAAAAACCAACCAACAAACTACCGCTTAAGTACGCTCCAACAAATCCTCCCCATGCTCCCATGAGGAAGATCCCTTCAATCGCTATGTTCATCACACCTGTGCGTTCCACAAATACTTCACCCAACGCACCCAATAACAGCGGAGTACTCAGGCGAAAGGTAGAAACAAGCAATCCTGTAATGATATTCACTTTTCCTCCCCTCTTCTCAATCGAAGTCTCCTCTTGCTTATCCACGCACGTAGTGCATTCTCGGCAAAATATGACAGAATGACGAACAGCATCACGAAGCCTTCCATGATTCCAATGATGCTGGAAGGGATGCTAGACGTCTGTACAACCAAGTTTCCGCCCACTTTTAGCGCCCCAAAGAGTATAGCTGCCAATACAATCCCAAGCGGATGGGCGTTTCCCAAGATGCCTATTCCGATTCCTTCTGCCCCAATTGTGGGATTGAATCCCTGAATAAGCATGTGTTGCATCCCGTTCACTTCCGTGAATCCAGCAATTCCAGCAAACATTCCGGCGATAAGAAACACAGTAATAAATATCCTCTTTGTACTGATGCCTGCGTACTTGGCTGCATCGAGGTTGGATCCAACAACACGAATCCGGTATCCAAGAGATGTCTTCCAGAGGATGATGTATGCAACAAGGGCCAGCACCAAAGCGAGAAGGAAGCCCCAATGAAGCCGCGTGTGCGGTATGAGGTGTGCTAGCCAACTATTAGCTGGAATAACATCCGTCTGCGGATACTCTCCCTTTGCTTCCTTGAGGGGGCTGCGGACCATGTAGTTCATTACAGCCATAGCAACGTATGTAAGCATCATGCTCACGAGGAATTCGTTGGCGTTGAATCTCGCTTTTAGATATCCAATCAACGCTGCCCACAGACCGCCAGCAAGTGCACTGGCAACAAGTGCAATCGGAAGCACAATAACTGCCGGAAGTCCTCCAAGACTGAGGGAACAGGCCACTGCAGCCAGTGCCCCCATGTAGAATTGTCCTTGCGCTCCAATATTAAACAGCGATGAGCGGAACGCAAACCCAAAGGCCAGACCTGTCAGGATTAGTGGTGTTGCCTTGGCAAAGATATCAGCTACATTATATATATCTCGAAAAGCATAACTGAACATAGTGCCATAGACGGTAATAGGATTAGCTTTCAAAAAGAGCATCATTACTCCGCTTGCAACTAACCCAAGAACGATCGACACTAGCGGTGAGAGAAGCAACCAGCTTGAGGCATCCCTCTGACGCATGCGGACTTCAATCAGCTTACCTATTCTACTGAACAATTGATTAAATCGTTCCATCGTCCTCCCTATCAATCCCAGCCATCAGGAGACCGATCTCCTCTACACTAGCTCCCTGGCTAGGCAAGACTTTTAATAATCGTCCACTGTACATGACACCGATTCGATCAGAGAGAGTCATTACCTCAGACAGCTCTGTTGAGATGAGTAGAATTGCCTTACCCTCCTGGCGTGCCTTGAGAAGCATGCTGTGGACATAGTCGGCAGCACCAACATCAAGCCCACGTGTAGGTTGTACAGCCACCAGAAATTTCGTTGCTGTCACAAGCTCACGCGCGACAACCACCTTCTGCTGATTTCCCCCAGAAAGGGCTTTTACCTTCGTAAGGGGAGAGGGGGCCTTAATTGCAAAATCACCTATTAATCGTTGTGCGTTCTTGCGTATGAGCCCTTGCTTGAGAAAACCCTGATTGGAGTATATATGTTCATCATACGATTTAAGGAACAGATTCTCCTCAACAGACATATCAAGAACCAATCCTTCTCGTTGTCGATCAGCAGGAATGTAACCTACTCCTTCATGAATCAAGGCCAAGGCCTGTTTATTCGTTATGTTCTCGTTGTACAGAGTTGCAGTGCCTTCTTTGACTTGCCTCAACCCACACAGTGCTTCCGCAAGTTCTTCTTGCCCCTTGCCGCTTACACCGGCAACACCGAAAATCTCGCCTTGATTCACTGTCACAGAGAAGTGATCGACAGCTTGAGTTCCGCGGTCATCCATAATCACCAAATCGCGGACATCAAGAGCAGGAGGGCCCGGCTGGGTCTCCTTCTTTCCTGTTACAAGAGTAAGATCTCGGCCGACCATCATTCGTGCGAGCTGCTGCTCGGATGCGCCCTCACGCCGAACGCCACCCACTACTTTTCCATCCCTAAGGACAACGATTCGATCCGCTATCTCCATGACTTCGTTTAACTTATGGCTAATAAATATGATAGAATTCCCCTTTGCACGGAATTCGCGAATAAAACCGAACAGTTTTTCCGTTTCCTGTGGGGTCAAGACAGCCGTTGGCTCATCCATGATAATGAGTTCTGCTTTTCTGTACAGCGCCTTGAGGATCTCCACCCTCTGTTGCATTCCCACTGGAAGCTCATGGATTATTGCATGTGGATCGACCTCCAGCCCATATCTCTCCCCAAGGTCATTAATCTCCTTTGTTACCTTATGAATGTTTAGTCGTCCCGCGCTCTTCCGCGTTATTCCCAAGATAATGTTCTCTAAGACGGAATGCACCGGGATAAGCGTGAAGTGCTGGTGGATCATCCCGATTCCGTGTTCCATGGCATCATGAGGAGAGCGTATCTTCACCAGTTTACCATGTACTCTGATGGTCCCGGCATCAGGTTGGTACATGCCGTAAAGGATATTCATCAAGGTCGTCTTCCCTGCACCATTCTCACCAAGAAGAGCGAGTACCTCACCTCTCTTGAGATTGAGGGATATGTGATCATTTGCAATCGTACCAGGAAAGTACTTAGTAATCCCTTCCAGGCTGACTGCTATATTCTGTGCATCGTTCATGTGTCTCCATTCGTTCCTCAGTGGAAAAGACTGGAGGGGCCTTACGACCCCTCCAAACTGGAATGATTACTTCAGCGGTTCCGGGAACTGAGACGCAAACTTGAGCAGCTCCCCGTTTGTGATCGCTTCCTCGGCCTGGCTGACCAAGTTACGGACCTCATCGGATACCTGATCGCTGTATGCAACCTTGAAGATTCCCTGCGCCACGCCAACTTCGTTGACTTTGGCCTCAAGAGTTCCGTTCAAGAATTTGTTAACGGCCCATTTGTACATGCTTCCAAAGTCCATGTACACACTAGCGACAACAGTACCTGGAGCAACGCTGTTCTGGTTACTGGCAAACCCGATAAACTTTGCGCCCTTGTCTTTGGCCGCTTGGATGGCCCCAAGACCAACCTGATTTGCGTAGAAGAAGAGCACATCTGCCCCTCGATCGATCATCGAGCTACCCATCTGCTTCCCGAGGGTAACGTCGCTCCACGAATTCGAGTAGGCTCGTAGTGCCTCCACATTCGGAGAACCAATACGAGCGCCGTATTCGTAGGTGTTGAGTAGGCGGATCATCAGCTTATTCGGGAATCCTCCAACGATTCCGATCTTGCCGGTCTTCGTTGTGTAGCCCGCGATAATCCCAGCAAGATAGCTTGCCTCGTATTCCTTAGGGAGTATTGGCTTGACATTCGGAGCAGCAGCCGTTGCCCCATTGACAACACAAAACGTAGTATTCGGGTAGTTCGGTGCAACGCGTAAT
>QNBZ01000194.1 GCA_003644295.1 Planctomycetota bacterium | reverse complement strand
TGGGTTGTTGCCATTGAATTGTTTCTCATCGGCCTTGTCATCTACTGGGTTGTGGACTTTCTCGAAGGCACTCGTGGGGAAAGGTTGTTCCGTGGGGTCATTTTTATCCTCGTCGCTGGTTTTCTCATTCTGAAATTGGTTGTGAAACAATTTCCCTTCGAGCGATTGCAATACCTATACAACGGCTTTCTAATTGGGGTTTTAATCATTGCGGTAGCGGCGTTTCAGCCGGAGATTCGACGTGTGCTTATGCGATTAGGCCAGCCGAAATTCATGGCCTTTTTCTCGCAGCGTTTAGCCAGAACTGCCGAGGAAATCATCACCGCTGCAAACGAGCTTTCGGCCGCCCGTATCGGAGCCATCATCGTTATTGAACAGCGCACAGCGCTTGGTGAATTCATAGAGACCGGCGTCCGAGTTGACGCCAGGGTTAGCTCTGAGCTGCTCAAGACCATTTTTTATCCCGGCACCGCCCTTCACGATATGGCTGTTGTAATAAGAGGCGATAAAATAATTGCTGCCAAGGTACAGCTTCCGCTTGCCGAGCCGGGCAGTATTGACGGCGTCGAACTTGGCTCCCGACACCGGGCTGCGATTGGCATAACAACCGGCTCGGAT
This sequence comes from Planctomycetota bacterium, assembly GCA_003644295.1. Taxonomy (GTDB): domain Bacteria; phylum Planctomycetota; class Phycisphaerae; order Sedimentisphaerales; family Anaerobacaceae; genus B140-G9. The sequence continues at coordinate 3,283 of QNBZ01000194.1, read as the reverse complement.
GCCACCTGTTTGGTTGTCAGTGAGCAAACAGGCGTCATTTCGATTGCCGAGGACGGCAAATTAATCCGAAATGTAACCGAACACGAGTTGAGAAAGTATCTCGCCAGGGCGATGGAGGAAATAACACCGACGACTTCGAGACCACGATTCACAGAAATTCCAGCTACAATTGCTGAGCGGTTCAGAAAACTTGCTAAAAAGCAAGCGAAAGTGCACCGGAACACAAGAACATAAGAACAGTTGCGACTTAATACATCTATGACAGGAAAAATCAATTACGGTAAAATAGCAATCTGTATTTTCCTGACGGTCTTAATCTGGGTCTGGGCTGACCTGGCACAAGACGATGAATTTGCCGTTTATAACGCCACAATAACCGTAGCCAAATCCAATCCAAACTTCTGGGTAAGTTTTGACGGCTACAAATCAAGTGTTCCAGTCGAAAAGATTGTTCTTAAAGGGCCGGCATCGAAAATTGCCGAGCAGGAAAAAAAGCTGAAAGAGGTAAGCAGACTCGAGTTTGACTTCGACGCCACGCAGGAAAATATGACCGAGCCGGGCAGTTATACTTTAAGTATGGTATCGTTTTTACGAAAAGACAAAAGAATAAAGCGGCTCGGCCTTACGGTTGAATCCTGTAAGCCGGACAAGCTTTCGGTTAATGTCGTTAAGCTTGTTGAGAAATCTTTGGATGTAATATGCGTGGACGAAGACCAGAATCCTGTAAAAACCAAAACTATTGAACCGCCGAAAGTGGATATGCTTGTGCCGGAAAACTGGGAGGGTGAAAAGCTGATAGCGAAAGTACAACTAACCCAAAGAGAAATTGAGCAGGCCAGAACGTCAACTGTCGAAAAAACGCCTTACATCAAACTGTCGGACGGCCAGTCCAGAGTAGCCGCCACCGCTGTGAAAATTACAACCCTGCCAGAACAGGAAAGACTCAGGAGCTACACCATAACAACAGCGACACTTGGCTTTAATCTAAGCGCAAACCTCCAGGGTAAATATAAAGTTGAAGTAACTAATCTTGACGCTGTAATGAGTGCCATTACCATCAAGGCCACTCCGGAGGCAAAACGGGTCTATGAAAATATGCTCTATCAGGTAATACTGGAAATTGACGATGAAGACGTAAAAATCGCAGAGCCACGAAGAGAACTTGTTTATAACTTTCCTATTGAATACGTCCGCAAGAACGAAATTGAGTTGAATCAACAGCCCATTATAGCCCGATTCAAACTGACCCCTCTGCCCGGCACCCAGACACCGTAGGGCGGTGGAACTGAAAAAAGGTTATCAAAGCCTCGACCGTCATCCACAGAGCCAAAGCGAAGATACCGCCGCCAATAACGGTGAGCAGCCAGTTTCCATTTTTGACAAACAGTCTTTCGTTTTCCACCATTGCCCAGTTTGTAACCACCAGCATAATAACGCATGGCAGGGCGGTAACTATGAACTTCAGGCCGCCCTTTCGCTTCAGATAAAGCGTAATCACAAGCAAGGCCAAAGCCGCCAGCAGTTGGTTTGCGGTTCCGAACAAAGGCCAAAGTACCATAGCGCCTTTGCCGTTGGCACCGGTGGCAAAGGCCAGAGCCGCTGCGGTAAGCACTGCGAAAGTTGTTGCCGTCCATCTGTTCGTTAAAAACGACAGTTTCAAATCACTCGCCAGTTCGCTTATCACATACCGCTGAATCCGCACCGAAGTGTCGAGTGTTGTGCCTGCGAACGAGGCGATAAATACTCCCATAAGCGTAATACCGACTGCCTCAGGGATGCCGAGCGTTCCCATCATATTGGCGGCGCCCTGAACTACCGGAGCTATCTTATCGGATAAACCTTTCGCTCCCATCCAGCAACTGTATTGATGCTGCCAAGCTGCTGAGCCGGTTAAGACCGTTCCATCGCCGAGCTTCAAAGCCATTCCGATACCGGCTGCAACGCAGATAGTAACCAGCAGTGCCAACGTGCCTTCCAGCAGCATTGAGCCGTAGCCGACGAACAAGCTGTCCGGCTCTGCGGCGACCTGCTTCGGACTTGTGCCGGATGCGACAAGAGAATGAAAACCGCTGATAGCTCCGCAGGCAATTATGACAAACATAAACGGCCAAATCGGCAGTGTTCCTGCCGGCAGCGATGTGTTGACAGCCGGCGCCACCAGCGGCAGACCGCCTTTCAGCGATGTTGTTATTACGCCGGAAACCAGCAGAGCCATTGCGATAAAGAGTTGCCATGCGTTGATATAATCGCGCGGCTGGAGCAGTGTCGTTACCGGCAGCGTCGAAGCAACCCAGGCGTAAATCAGTAAAATAACCACCCATAACCCCGTGGCCGGCATCCCGAACGCCGAGCCGAGTTTGATGGGCAGTTCAGCTCCGAAAGCAATACACAGATACATTCCGAGCACGGCGATGGCTGTTGCAACGGCGACATTGGCGTTCTTTTTATAAATCGCAAAACCCAGTGCAACAGCTATCGGTATTTGCAGCCAGACTGCCAGTACGCAGATGGGAAACCTTGTAAAGACCGCTGCGATTACCACGCCGAATATTGCGATAACAATCAACAGAGACAGAAATACAACTGCAAAGAATATGAATCGCACACGGATGTTGATGTATTTAGCTGCTACCTCTGAGAGACTTTTGCCGTCGTTTCGCATAGAGACCACTAATGAGCCGAAGTCGTGTACCGCGCCCATAAAGATACATCCGAAGAATACCCAGAGGACAGCCGGCAGCCAGCCCCAGATGATACCTATGGCTGGGCCGACAATTGGGCCTGTGCCGGCAATTGAGGTATAGTGATGGCCGAAGATTATGCCCTTTTTTGTTGGGACGTAATCGATGCCGTCCTGAAGTTCTCTGCTTGGCACCGGTGTATTTTTGTTGAGCTTGAAGATTTTTTTAGCCAGAAATCGGCCGTAAGTATGATAAGCGATTAAGTATCCTCCGCCGCAAATCAGCATTAGTAGGAGCGTATCCATTTCCAATTTCCTATTAATTGTTCATTGTTCGACGTTGAATGTTCGAATATCTTTTAATCTTTCTTTATCGCTTCTCATAAGGGGATAGCTTGTTTAAGAACATTTCCTCTAATTCTTGACCCCTATCCCCATTTTGCTTTCCCATCCTGTAACATATTTATCAACAAGAACAACAAGAACAATGTAAATTCGAAGATATTCTGTGTCAAAGTAATTTTAGGAAAAGTTATTTTGTGTTTTCTCTATGTGAACGTGCGAGAAGCCGTATCGGCACTTCCGCTATCGGCAGCATCGATT
>QNBZ01000193.1 GCA_003644295.1 Planctomycetota bacterium | reverse complement strand
TCAGTAATCAATAATCAGTAATCAATAATCAGTAATCAATAATCAATAACCAATAACCAATAATCAATAACCAATAATCAATAACCAATAATCAATAACCAATAATCAATAACCAATAATCAATAACCAATAATCAATAACCAATAATCAATAATCAATAATCAATAATCAATTAAACTATGGGTCTTTACGACAGAGATTACACGCAGGCGGATTTTCAATCGCGGTTTCGCAATGCGCCGCAGATGCGGATGTCTTTTCCTCGAATTACGCCGGTTGTCAAGTGGCTCTTAATTATCAATATAGCTGTATTTTTCGCATCAATTGTTATAAGGCCGCTTGGCGATTTCTTGTTTACCTGGTGCTCTGTATATCCAGCTTCTCTGGCGATGGCTTTGCAGCCCTGGCGGCTGGTAACTTACCAGTTTCTCCACGGCAGTATAGGACACATACTTTTCAATATGCTTGGCCTGTTCTTTCTTGGCCCGACGCTCGAACGGCATTGGGGTGGCAGAAAATTCCTGATATTCTACCTCGGCTGTGGCGTCGCAGGCGGGCTGTTCTATCCTTTACTGGTTGCGGTCGATTTTCTCTCTGTTGGTCCGATGGTAGGGGCATCCGGCGCAATACTTGGTATGTTAGCTGCCTGTGCAATTCTTTTTCCGCATTTTGTTGTTTTCTTTTTTTTGTTTCCGGTTCCAATCAGGGTCGCTTCGATAGTTTTGACTTTTTTTTACGTAGCTAATCTGCTGATGAGAGGGCAGAACGCCGGCGGCGATGCGGCTCACCTGGCTGGTATGGCGGCAGGTGCGCTGTATGTCTTTTCGCAGCCCTGGCGGACTAAAATCAAATTGAAAATTCGCTCTGCTCAGTGGGAGAAGAGGATAGTTCAGCAGCGTTCTCTCCAGATTGAGCTTGACCGTATTTTGCGGAAGGTTCACGACTCAGGCATACGTAGCTTAACCTCGAAGGAAAAGAAGACCCTTGCCCAGGCCACCAAGGCCCAGCAGAGTAGGAACAAATACAGTTAGTCTTTAGTATTTGTTATGGAGGACACACCCTGCTATATTGGATGTATAAACTATGTTTAGAAGAATTTTGCAATTATCATTTTGTGCTTTGTTGGCAATAGTTTTGGGTTCGTGTTCAAAAGATGATGAAGTCAGCATTAAGACCAATAAGGATAACAAAACAATGTGCTATACAGTTAAACGGGCATCTCAAGCAATAAATCTGGGCAATGAATGGGACGCTGGCAAGTGGAAGCAAGCCAATATCCTTGAAATAGCAAATTATCTTGGCGATAAGCCTGAGCATTTTCCTAAGGCACAAGCTAAGCTTCTTTATGACGATGACAATTTATACGTTTTTTTCAGGGTAGAGGACCAATATATTCGAGCTATTGCCGAAGAAACCCATGGCAAGGTTTGGCAGGATAGCTGTGTCGAGTTTTTCTTTACGCCTGATGCTAAACTTGAAAATACATATTTTAATCTTGAAACCAATTGTGGCGGCACAATGCTGTTTCGTTATAATGATAAAAACAACAATACAGAAAAATATGTAGAAGTAGCAGATTGTGAAAAGGTGGAAGTTTGTCATTCGCTGCCTAAAATTATAGCGGATGAGATTTCCGAGCCGACAACATGGACATTGAGTTATAAACTGCCGCTTGATGTAATTGGCAGATACAGCAAAATGACCAAACCGCAACATGGGGTAATCTGGAAAGCCAATTTTTATAAATGCGCAGATAAAACATCGCATCCTCATTGGCTGACCTGGTCACCGGTTGATGCTCCAACGCCAAACTTTCATTTACCACAATATTTTGGTGTACTTGAATTTGAATAGACTTTGGGTTTAACTATCTCCGCCATTGGCGGGCTGCTGTTGTTGAAAAAGCGCAGATGCTAACAGGATTGCAAAGACAAATTAAAAAGGGCTGGCAACATTGATTGCTCCAGCCCTTTTTCTTAATCTGAAAACGCACTAACGTTTTCTACGCTTTCCAGATATTTCCATCACTTCTCCTCTGTCGCCAGGATACATCTGTTCAGTGTTTACACGCCATATTTTTTTCGCAGGAGAGCCAAGCCGCCAAGTGCAAGCAGAACGACTGTGGCCGGTTCGGGAATAACTACAGAACAAAGTGTGTCGTAATAGGAACTAATGCCATCGGCTGACTCGTAATCCAGATTGATAACGCCGGTATGTCCTGATGTTAGTGGTGTGCCGGTATTATCTTCCCAAACGATAGTTGAAAGTGGGATGGTACTGTCGGCATCATCGAAAAGCCTTGCGGTAATATTGTTTCCGATTGCTGTTAGCTCGATAAACACGATAAGGTCGTCAGAATCTGCTGGTACGCCTGGATTTTTGACTTCGGAATACTCAATTCCACCATTGACAATTTTATAAAGAGTGAACTTCATCGGGTCGCCAATGTAGAGAGCATTGTTTGCACTAAAGGTTGCCGCATAAGCGCTCACCGCTGTAATAGGGTCGCCGTGTCCGAAACTGTCGGCACGAATAATTGCCCCAAACTCTTCGTCAAGGTCGTTGGTGCTGACTGAAACGGTAGCTCTGACATCGGTAAACTCATCATCGAGTTTGTTGATAGCGGCATAAGCAGTTGCGTCGTCATCTGTAATGTTCACAACATTGCCGGTCCATCCGGGGTCTGTGCCATAAACAGGAGCAAGCTCAGCGGCAGTGTACCAGTTTGTAGCTGGATTAGGCGACGAGCCGTTCCAGGCGGCAACCCACCCCGGCTGGTCTAATCCGCCGCCGGAAGTACCGTCTTTATTATTTTCACACCAGTCTGCCTGCACTGTGCCGATAGAGAACACCACTATACATACAAACAGTCCCAATCCTGACAATCTCATCTTTCTTCCTCCTTCTTTTATAACTACTGCATCAAAACAGCTTGTTGTTTTTAACGTCTTTTTCTAACCAGAGCTAAGGCACCCAGTCCAAGCAGACAAATTGTTGCCGGATCAGGGATGTAGGTAATTGTCAGATATGGACGATAGTCCGGAACATCGCTTTCCTTGGCGTTCAGGCTGATGCCCTCGCTGCCGCCGTCGTGTTCTACGATGCGAATCAACCAGCCGTTGTTATTCTGTGTGCCTGCATACCAATCCTGGACGCTGGAGGTTACATCCCAATGGTAATAACGGTTGACTCCTGAATCTTTAGTGAAGCGTATCGGGTCATCGTCAGGATTGGCGAAACGGTCCCCGGTTGTACTTTCGCATCCTGGCGTAGCCCAAAGAGATGAACCCTTGAAGATATGCCACGTGGCATCGTATTCAGCCCAGTCCTTGTAATGCCGGACACGATAAGGCGCGACATCTAACCAGTCGTTACCCGTCATATCTACTAATTGATAAACCCACAGTGAAAGTGTAGCACTTTGTATCTCCGCATTAGGAGGAAGTTGGTCAGTAAGGTCAAATTTGACCAAAGCGCTTTGCTCCGGGTCATGATGCTGCATATACAGGTGCATATACCATAGGTTGCCATGATTAGTACCTGGCCAATCTTCTTCTTCGATGTAGGTATCCGCAGCACCGTAATAGCCGCTCACGCCTTGCTTCAAGACAACTATGTCTGCTAACACTGCGGAACAGAAAAGAAAACCAACCATAACCCCCATAAAAGCAACTATCACCCTCCATTTCATTTCCTACTCCTCCTAACTTCCACAGAACACCCCTATAATCTACTATTATGCCAATAATACTACTATCTATAGAAATGTGTTGTCAAGAAAATTCCGCAAAAACCAGCAGAAAAATTGGGCTTGACGGAAGATACGGTAAGATATAGTATTCTTCGGTAAATGTGCTTTTTTGAGGTTCTTATTCGTAATGGATGGCCAACAAATAAAGACAGTTCGTTTGTTAGTCCTGTTGCTTATCGCTGCTTTGATAGTCGGCTGTGGTGG
>QNBZ01000192.1 GCA_003644295.1 Planctomycetota bacterium | reverse complement strand
GTATTAAATTTCCGCCGCCGGGCGTACCCTCATAATACTCCAGCGTGCAAAGTACAATATCGGCGCCGATTTTATCCGACAGGGCGCCGACACAGTAGCCCGGCAGCATCACCTCATAACCAACCGCCCCGACCTGCACCAATGCGCTGCTGCTGTCGAGCTTAACAAGTTTTCCTTCGATACTCGCTATCATAATTACTCAAAGTAACACTAATATGTAGAATCATCAAGCGAAAATATCTGTACCTTCATTTACGGCCGTGGCGGTCTCCAGGCCTGTTTCCGGATTCACAAGGATTTGGCTGCGGAAAAGATTATAGCAAAAACCCGAAGTTTGAGCGAAATGTTCTTGGCTGCTGGATGGTTTTGGTGTAAAATATGTTATCGATGATGAACAATCCCCCAATAAATTGGGGGGCTAAATATAATGTATAATGAGGGGTATATGATGAATGCTTTTGTTTATGGGGCTCTGGCGGCTTTTGCGGCAATTGCCGGTATATGCTCGGCTGCGCCGCAGCCGGCGATTGTACCAGGGCCGGACGACTGGACGGTAGAGGTCAAGTTTGAGCATCCGCAGCAGATTGTGCTGAAACTTGACGATAACGCCGGGCCGAGGCGATTCTGGTACACGCTGATAACGCTGACCAATACGACAAATCGCGATGTCGATTTCTACCCGACCTGTGAGCTGATGACGGATACCTTTCAAATTATACCCGCCGGCAAAGGCACGCCGGCAACGGTCTTTGAACGGATAAAACGCCGGCATCATCGCAAGTATCCGTTTCTCGAACGGCTGGAAAACAGCGGCAATAAAATCCTTCAGGGCGAAGATAACACCAAAGATATTGCTATCATTTGGCCAGATTTCGATTCACGAGCTAAAAGTATTAAACTGTTTATAGCCGGCTTGAGTAACGAAACAGTGGCCGTTGACCATCCGACAGAAAAAGACGACCAGGGCAGACCGGTCAAGGTTTTCCTGAGAAAGACACTTGAATTAACCTACAATATCGGCGGAGACCCCGCCCTGAGGTCTAAAACCAAATTGACTTATAAAGGCAAACGCTGGATTATGCGATAGTATTGCGTATTGACAACATAACCCCCCGAATAAATCGGGTGGAAAAATAAAGTTGCTATTGTGAATTCGCAACAGCGTGTTTGCTCTCCTTCGGCTCAGCTACCGTAAAACCTTTGAGCTTCAGATGCTCTTCATCCTGCACTTCAATCTTTATAAGGTTCTTGCCTTTGAATTCGCCCCGCAGCATAGCTTCAGAAAGCGGGTCCTCTATGTAATGCTCTATCGCTCTTCGCAAAGGCCTGGCTCCAAATTCAGGATTGTATCCCTTGTCGATGAGAAACTCTTTGGCCTGTTCGTTTAACTCCAGCTTAAAGCCGTGCTCTGTAATCCGTTTGAAGACCTTGGCAAGCTCATAGTCAACGATAGTCTGAAGATTATCTCTTGTCAACGCCTTGAAAACTATCGTGTCGTCGACGCGGTTTAGGAACTCCGGCCTGAACTGGTGCTCAATCTCCTTTTCAAGCAATTCTTTCATTCTCTCATAATTCGCCTCCGGCGTCTTCTTACCAAAACCAAATCCGCTATTGTTCTTAATCAAGTCGGCGCCGATATTGCTGGTCATAATAAGAATGACATTTTTGAAGTCAACGTTTCTCCCGAAACTGTCAGTCAATCGCCCCTCATCCATAATTTGCAGCAGCATATTATAGACGTCCGGATGCGCCTTTTCTATTTCATCCAGCAGCAGCACAGCATAAGGCCGACGCCGGATTCTCTCTGTCAACTGTCCGCCTTCCTCATATCCAACGTATCCAGGAGGCGCTCCGACCAGCCGGCTCACGTTGTGCTTCTCCATAAATTCGCTCATATCCAACTGTATCAAAGCGCTTTCATCGCTGAACAGGAACTCCGCCAAAGCCCTAGCAAGCAGCGTCTTCCCCACTCCGCTGGGCCCGAGGAATATAAAACATCCCATCGGACGATTCGGGTCTTTTAAGCCGCTTCTGCTGCGTCTGACCGCTTTGGCCACGGCAGCAATCGGCTCATCCTGTGAAACGACCCGCTTATGCAGTTCAGCTTCCAGCTCCAGAAGCCGCTGTGCTTCCTTTTTCTCCAGCCGAGTCAACGGAACGCCTGTCATCTTACTGACGACCTCCGCTATAATCTCAGCGTCCACCACGCCGGTCGATTCCTTATTCTCCTCATACCATTTTTTCTGTAGTTGTGATTTCTCGTCTAACAGCTTTTGTGCTTCGTCCCTCAGTGTCGCCGCCCGCTCATAATCGGCGTCCTTGACCGCCTCATCTTTTTCTTTCTGCAACTTTTCGATTTTTTCTTCCATCTTCGCCAAATTGGGCGGCGGAGTCATATTCTTGAGCCGAACTCTCGCACCAGCTTCATCGACTACGTCTATCGCTTTGTCCGGCAGACATCTTCCGGTAATATATCTGGTGGACAATTCCACCGCCTGATAAAGCGCCTCGTCACTGAACCGAACCTTATGGTGCTCTTCGTATCGGTCCTGAAGCCCCCTCAGTATATCCAGCGTTTCTTCCTTCGAAGGCGGCTCAACGATTATCGTCTGGAAGCGTCTTTCAAGAGCTCCGTCTTTCTCGATATGCTTTCTGTACTCATCCAGCGTCGTAGCACCGATACACTGCACTTCACCTCTGGCAAGGGCTGGCTTGAGAACATTTGAGGCATCGATAGCTCCCTCTGCGCCGCCGGCTCCAACTAATGTGTGAAGCTCATCGATGAATAAAACAACATTTTTAGTTCTTCGGACCTCGTTGATGACCGCCTTTATTCGTTCTTCAAATTGACCACGATACTTCGTACCGGCAACCATCATCGCCAAATCCAGCACCACAATTCGCTTGCCTTTGAGAATTTCAGGGACCTGCTTATGGATTATCTGCTGGCTCAGACCCTCAACAATAGCAGTTTTGCCGACGCCGGCTTCACCTAATAGAACCGGATTGTTTTTCGTCCGCCTGCAAAGTATCTGCACTAATCGCTCAATCTCATCCTTTCTGCCGATTACAGGGTCAAGTTCGTTATTGGCAGCTAATTCGGTAAGGTCTCTGCCGAAGCTGTCGAGCGCCGGCGTCTTACTCTTTGGCTTAGCCCTGCCAACAGACGGCCCCATCTTCATACCCAAACCGGCGACGCCGCCATCTACTCCGGCTCCGAGTAAATTCAAAACCTCCTGACGAATGTTTTCGAGCTTCAGGCCCAAACTCATAAGTACCTGGGCGGCGATACCCTCGCTCTCTCGCAGCAGGCCAAGCAGAATATGCTCGGTACCCACATAGTTATGATTAAGCGACCGTGCCTCCTCGATAGCATATTCGATAACTTTCTTCGCTCGCGGCGTCTGCGGCAGTTTGCCCATCGTAACCACATCAGGACCGCTTTTGACCAACTTCTCCACCTCAAGACGCAGCTTCTTTATATCAACGTCCAGATTCTTCAGAACTGTAGCCCCTACACCACTGCCTTCCTTAACCAGCCCTAAAAGAATGTGCTCGGTTCCTATGTACTCATGGTTAAACCGCTGGGCTTCTTGGTTCGCCAGCGCCATAACCTTACGTGCTCTGTCTGTAAAACGCTCAAACATCTCTTACCTCAAAATAATTTTTGCTCCTAACCAATTGCCGAATACTATTATACCACACTCATCCTGTTTGTCAAACTGTTGCCCCATTGCCAAGTCCACCAAATCCAGCTTTTCAGTACTATTATCGCATCCTTTTATATGCTTCACATTGGCCGTATGTTCATCTGGTGGCCTGGCATTTTCCTCCAGCTTTACTCTTATCGACAAAAACGGGATTTAACTTTCCAGTTACCCGCTTTATTAAATGGTTTTTCGTTCGGCTATTTCTATGATTTAGCTCGGTTGTCCTATATTATCGACGCTGTTGCGCAGCAAACTAAAACTCTGAAAATTTTTTTCAATTTGTCGATTTTTGTT
>QNBZ01000191.1 GCA_003644295.1 Planctomycetota bacterium | reverse complement strand
TGTTTTACCTATACAATCTCTCAAAGGAAAACTATGCCTTAAGGGCAATGCCATGTACGATAAACTCGCAAATGATTTGAACATTAAATTTAAGAGACCCGGCCTTCTTCTAGTAGCATTAACTCTTAAGGAGAGTTTCTATCGGTTAGCTGTATATATCTGGGCAAAGATACATAAAATTCCTGTTCAGTGGGTTAGCAAAGGAAAGCTTAAAAAGATGGAACCAAATCTCACCCCAAAAGCAAAAGGGGGAATTCTTTTTCCAACAGCAGGAATAGTTTCACCCTATGAAGTTACATTAGCTTTAGCAGAAAATGCAATAACTAATGGAGTAAAAATTGCCGTAAATACAGAGGTCATAGACATAATTGTAGAGAATAATCAAGTTAGAGAAGTTATAACAAACAGAGGAGTGATAAAAACAAAATTTGTCATTAATGCTGCAGGTTTATACGCAGATAAGATTGCAGAAATGGTTGGAGAGGACACTTTTACCATACGGCCACATGCAGGAACTATTTTAATTTTTGATAAAAAACTACAAGGACACTATAATCACATAATCACAAGAATCCCGTTAAAAGTTGATCCTAGAACCAAAGGTGGCGGAGCTGCAATTACAGTAGATGGAAATCCTATATGGGGACCAAATTTTAGAGAAAACTACGACAAAGAGAATTATTCGACAGAAAAAGAAGACATAGAACTTGTTTTTAAAAAATTCTCAGAACTACTACCAAAAATATCAAAAAGGGATATTATATCTTTCTTCACAGGTCTAAGAGCGGTAGCAGAACTAAAAAGTAAAAGTAATAAAAATGAGAAAGAGAGTGATTTTATAATTGGTCCCACAAAAATTAAGGGATTCATAAATGTAGCGGGGATACAATCACCAGGTTTGACTGCAGCACCAGCTATTGCAGAAATGGTGGTAGAAATTCTAAGAAATGAAGGAGCAAAATTGATACCCAAAAAGACATTTAACCCTGTAAGACCCACAAATCCAAGATTTAGCGAACTTTCTCTTCCTCAAATGGATGAAATGATTAAGAAAGACGCTAAATACGGGAACATAGTGTGTCGATGTGAAAAAGTGACTGAAGCAGAAATTGTGGAATCAATTAGGAAAGGAGCTACAACAATTGATGGAATAAAATTTAGAACCAGAGCAGGAATGGGTAGGTGCCAAGGCAGTTTCTGCTTACCGAGAATATTGAAAATACTCAGTCGAGAGTTAAGAATCACTCCAGAAAAAATTACAAAAAGAGGAGGAAATTCATATATAGTTTGCTGCGAGACAAAAGAGCTTAGGAGGCAGAACATTGAAAGAAATTAATGTTGATGTTGCTATTATTGGTGGTGGGCCTGCAGGATTAGCTGCAGCTAAAAAGCTTTATGATTTGGGTGTTAAAGATATTGTAATATTGGAAAGAGATGATCGCTTAGGTGGAATTCTACCGCAATGTATTCATCCTGGGTTTGGACTGCATTATTTTGGAGTTGAATTAACAGGTCCAGAATTCATTCATAGGTTCATAGAGGAGATAAAAAAACGAAAAATTAATGCAAAACTCAATACAGTCGTTATGGAGGTCAGACCAGATAAAAGCGTAATTACAGTAAACCCTAAAGAGGGTCTCGTGATTTATCATCCAAAAGCAATTATCTTTGCAGTAGGGTGCAGGGAGAGAACACGAGGAGCTATTCAGATACCAGGAACAAGACCTGCTGGAATTTTCACTGCAGGAACCGCACAGAGATTAATTAACATCGAAGGTTATTTGCCAGGGAAAGAAATTGTAATTTTAGGCTCTGGTGACGTAGGTTTGATAATGGCAAGAAGATTTACACTGGAAGGTGCAAAAGTAAAAGCGGTTGTTGAGATAATGAAATATCCTGGTGGGTTAGAAAGAAACGTTGTTCAATGTCTAAATGATTTTAACATACCATTACTTCTAAAACACACTGTTGTCAATATTGAGGGAAAAGATAGAGTTGAAAGCGTCACTATTGCAGAAGTTGATGATAAATGGAATCCAATTCCGGGTACAGAAAAGAAAATTAAATGTGATACACTCGTCCTCTCTGTAGGACTAATTCCTGAAAATGAACTAGCAGAAAATGCAAACGTAGTTCTGGACAAAATTACTGGAGGAGCCATAGTGAATGAGTGGATGGAGACTACAGTTCCAGGAATTTTTGAATGTGGAAACGCACTGACCGTATTTGACTTGGTAGACTATGTAGTAGAAAATGCAGAAACAGCCGCAGAGGGAGCTTATAGATACCTTACCAGTCAAAAAGAGGAATGCACAATATCAGTTACACATGATAAAACAATACGCTTTGTAGTACCGCATAAAGTTAGCGGTAAGCACAATGTAACATTTTATATGAGAGTACGGGAGCCCATGGAAAATGTAAAGTTAGTAGTTCCAGAAATTGGATTAAAGGTAAAATACGCACGCGCAAGACCCCCAGAAATGCTTCGAGTGAAACTCAGCTCAAAATTACTTAGTAGAGCAAAAAATAAGAAAATAACGTTCAAGATAGAGAAAGTGGAGGGATAAATGGTGGAAACAAAAGAACTTACTTGTATTGTCTGTCCACTTGGTTGCCATATAACAGTTACATTAAACAAAGGTAAGGTAGTCAACATAAAAGGATATAGTTGCCCAAAAGGGAAGGAATATGCATATCAGGAAATCGTACAACCTGTTAGGATACTCGCAACAACAGTCAAAATACGAAATGGAACAAGAAATATGCTTCCTGTTAAGACAAGTAAACCAATTCCACGTGATTTACTCTTAAAAGCAATGAATGTTATTGCAAAAGTTGAAGTTGACGCTCCAGTTGAAATTGGTACTGTAATTATCAAGAATATTTTGGGTACAGGGGCTGATGTGATAGCAACGGCAACAGTAGAAAAAAAAGAATAGTATCATTATTTTATTTGTCCTTTTTTTACATGAAGTATTTCTGTTATTTCTCTTACCTTTATATTGTTGTGAGATTTATTAGACAGGCCAAAAAGAGTGTTAACGCATGTCTGACAAGAAGTAACAATAGTAGTTATTCCTAAATCCTCAGCTTCTTCAATTCGATTGTTTCCTATTTTCTGCGAGGTCTCAGAATCTAACTTTTCTAGAGAGCTCCCACTGCCACAGCAGTAAGTCATTTTTCTATTCCATTGAAATTCACGAACATTATCAGTGACTGCATTAAGTAGTTCACGAGGTGCCTCAAATAAATCTACATCAGCTAATTTACAAGGATCATGATATCCATATATCTCGTCATCTGCTATTTTTTCGAAGATTATTTTGCCTTCTTTTCTTAAAGCATTCAGAAATTCTGTATAATGTACAATCTTTGCACTAAGTGTTATTCCTTCACATTTATAGATTTCTGACAGCATTTTGTGACAATTTGGACACAAAGTGATAATTGTCTCATAGTTCCCTGCATTCAGGATTTCAGCAGTCTCTTTTGCCTTATTAAGAAAATCATCGTAGAATCCTAAATCAAAAAGCGGAGCACCACAGCAGGGCTCTTTCTCTCCAAGTAGAGAAAAATCCACATTTGCCGAATTTAAAATATCTATAAGGCGATCCAAGATATCTATAGCCTCAAAAGACACCTTACAACCTGCAAAGATTAATATTTTACCATTTTCACCAGTAAATTTGTACTTTTCCAAGAGTTTGTTTCGCTCCTCGTTATTCTTTCCATAAATGTTATTGCTGGATAATATTTTATCACGGATATCTCTAGCAAAGGATGGAGCCAGATTTCTCTTGACAGCCTCATATCTAGCAGCTCTCATTATGTTAGGTATATCCACATCTAAGTCACAGAATTCTTTACACCTACCACAAAGAAGGCACATATAAAAAGGTGATGTGTTTTCATAGTTCCACTCTAATTTGTTGTTAAGCAGATAATAAAGTAGTGCAGTTTTCCCAGATGGTGTGTACGTCTCACTTCCAGTAACTTCTGCAACGGGACAACTAAAGCGGCAGAGTTTTAAACAAGA
>QNBZ01000190.1 GCA_003644295.1 Planctomycetota bacterium | reverse complement strand
TGGAATTGGCTTTACGGTTTCGCGACCGTAACAGATACCAGCCGGCGCTGCCAGCGCAACAATAATTAATAGCGATGCTTTCTTTTGCATAACCGGAGAGGACAGGATTCTTCTTATCTAAATTCCTAACCCGCATTTCTCACAACGCCATCGAAAAAGCTTCTTGTTCTGGTATAACTTTTTGATGATAAGGACGTTAAACCAAAAACAAGAGGTCTTATGAAAACACACTGTAATCGGAAAACCCTTGAGTTTCAAGCAGAAAACTCCTGCGAAATCGTAACATCAGACGTTGTGAGAAATATGGGTTAGCTCTCTCCGCGGCAGCGGCAACAGCCGTTTTACAAAAGCAGATAGCATGGGCTGGAAAAGCCCTGATATTTGTGCTTGACGCTTGTGTTCGATTATTGATAATTGATGTTCGATTATTGATACCGGTAAGGATGCGGGAATATGATAGTTGATTGCCATACACATATAGATTTTCTCGGTGATGGAGACGGACCTGCCGAACATCTGGCGGCGGTGGAAACAGTAGATGTCTGCATAGTGCTTGCTGCGGCGGCGGAGTCGAGCCAGGATGTGAACAGGAAATTATCCGAGTATGTCGGCAAACATAAAGAAAAAATGGTTGGCTTTGCGTTTATAGAACCGACAAAAGATAAGATAAGCGTTAAAAATCTGACATCTGTTAGTGAGAAGCTGCAACTCAAAGGTGCGGTTCTTTACTGTTCGAGTTGTGGCTTCCACCCTGCTCACAGCAGAGCGATGCGGTTTTATGAATCGGCCCAGGAGCTTAACCTGCCTGTTTTCTTTCACAACGGTGCCGCCGACACTGATGCGGTTTTGGATTATGCCCAGCCGTACCTTCTGGATGAAGTTGCCAGACAATTCAGCGACTTGAAAATTATTATTGGCAATATGGGCGAGCCGTTTGTCGAGCAGACATTGTCGATGGTGGCCAAGCATAAAAATGTGTATGCGGATTTAACGATTAAGCCGGAGCGGGTTTGGCAGGTTTATAACACCGTAGTTGCCGCTTATGAGCATCGAGTAATGGACAAACTGTTGTTTGGCAGCGGCTTTCCGCTGGGCAATGCCGGCCAGTGCATAGAGACGCTGCTTGGGTTTAATAAGCTGCTGGGCAATACGGATTTACCAACGGTTCCTCGAGGTAACATTCAAAGTATAATCCAGCGTAACACGCTGGTGCTGCTGGGAATAAAAGACAGTGGGCAGGAAATAGCCGGTGGCTGAGATGCTGGAAGAGCAACGGGAAAGCTGGGGGACACGTGGCGGATTTATTCTTGCAGCGGTCGGCTCTGCGGTGGGGCTGGGTAATTTATGGGGGTTTCCATATAAACTCTACAGCTACGGCGGCGGGGCGTTTTTGATTCCGTATATAATCGCCCTGTTTTTGGTTGGTATTCCTCTGATGATTCTTGAGTTCAGCATCGGCCATTATACCCAGAGGGCGGCGCCGGAGGCGTTCAAAGTTGGACACAAACGTTTCGAGGTTGTGGGATGGTGGGGAATTATTCTGGGTTTTGTAATAGTTACCTACTATCCGGTTGTACTGGCGTACTGCCTTAGTTTCCTGGGTTATAGCATCGCCGGTATGTTTAACGGCGGACAGTTGCCGTGGGCGGGCGAGGGAATAAAAGGAGTTGCCGGCGCAAAGAACTTCTTTTTCCATACATATTTGGGCTATCAAAAGTCAATGGCGCTGGCTGATATTCGGTGGAACATTGTGCTGCCGCTGCTCATTGCCTGGCTGTCGATGTACTTTTGCATTTTCAAGGGTGTCAGACTTGTTGGCAGGATTGTATGGCTGACGGTTCCTCTGCCGTGGCTGATGCTGGTTATACTTACCGTGCGGGGCTTGACGCTCCAGGGCAGTATGCAGGGGTTGGCTTATTATCTGGACCCTGTGTGGTCGGAGCTTGCCAAACCCGTTACCTGGCGATATGCGTTCGGGCAGGTATTTTTCTCATTGTCGCTTGCGTTCGGCGTGATGATAACTTACGCCAGCTTTCTTCACAGGAAAAGCGATATAAACAATAACGCTGTGATAATAACGCTCGCTGACTTTGCGACCAGCTTTGTCGCTGGGCTTGCGGTTTTCGCCACGCTGGGTGCGATGGCTTTTGTAACACAGCAGGCAGGTGAGCCGGTTGCTGTTGAAAACGTTGCAGAGAGCGGGCCGTCGCTGGCGTTTGTGGCCTTTCCTTACGCACTGGCACAGTTGCCGTACTCGGCATACTTCAGCTTTATTTTCTTCCTTGCGCTTGTTACGCTGGGGATTGACTCGGCGTTTTCGATTACCGAATCGGTACTGGCGAGCATCGTTGACAAAACCGGATGGCGCAGAAGTATTGTCCTGCCGGCGATGAGTTTGGTTGGTCTGGGCTTTGGGCTGATTTATGTAACCAGAGGCGGGCTGAACTGGCTGGGAACAATAGATGGATTTGTCAATGGCACACGGGGGATAGCGCTTCTGGGGATGATGGAGTGTGTGGTTTTAGGGTGGCTCTGGCGGATTGGAATATTAAGGCGACACGCCAACAGTCGAAGCGACTGGGAACTTGGTAAATGGTGGGATTATACGATTCGTATAGTGATTCCGCTCCTGCTTGGCACGCTTTTCTTTTGGCAGCTTTTCGATGACATTAACAGAGAAGGCGGCTTTTTGAGGACGCCGCAGGGTAAATGGCTCCCGGGCAATTGTGTTGGGGTTGGAGTTCTGGTGCTGGCTCCTTTGTTCGCTGTTGTTTTAAGTTTGCTCAAAGGTCGCCAATCCTCGTCTCTCGTCCCTCGTCCCTCGTCCCTTGTTAAGGGCAGATTGAGCGGGGCGTTCGCGCTTGGGCTGGCATTGTTCGCCGCAGCGATGTATGTAGTGTCGCTTAACATCGCCGTATCGTCTTCTGTGAAAAATATGGCACTTTGGGCATTGCTGTTCGGCGGAATTATAGCGATAGTGTTGAGTAATTACATTTTGGAAAAACATAATACTTCAGCTACGCAGGCATCGTGGTTTGCAAAATGGGCTGGGGTAATCGCAACGATGGATGTGAGTGTGTTTATCGCAGCGGTTCTGTTTCAATCGACGCACACGGTAAAGGCCGGAGAAGCGGCGGCGCCCATTAGCAATAAGTTGAACGGCGTTTCGTACATAATCCTTGCGGCGGTATTTTTGATTATAGTAGGCGGTCTTGGATGGTGTTTTTACAGGGCGCTAACTGTGGCCAGCCGCGGCACGGGCGTTCAGCATCCGGACGAAGTCGGCGACGAGGGACAATAAACAGTTGGAGGAAGTCTGCCGGCCTTACTTGAATCCTTTGATATTGTTGTTGGTGTATTTTTCGCAGGCCTTTTCCAAATCGACGCCGCTTATGTTTGCCAGCGTACACAGCCAGGCCAGCACGTCGGCAAATTCTTCAGCTTTGTTTTTTTCGTCATCAGAAGCCAACGCCGTAGCGAGTTCGCCGACCTCTTCAATAAACCACATAAACGTGGCGGGCGTTCCTCTTTCCAGGTCGCGTTTTTTATATCTTTCTGAAATTAGCTGTTGAAATTCGGCAATACGCATTTTTAAGATTATACATCATCAAGCCGGAACTGCCATCTGGAAATTCCTGATTTTAGCCGAATAAATACCTGATTCTAAATAACTTGACATCCCTGCCATTACAAAGTACGATTTCGGGACAGTTTAATAGTAACAGCAAAGCGACAAAGGCACATAGGCACAAAGAAAGAGGACAATACGCCCCAGCGTATGCCTTTGCCATATCGCTTTGTGCCTTTGCTGCTCTGTGCCTTTGTGCCTTGCTGATTTATCGGAATACGCTGTACGCTGAAAATTAGGGAGTTCGTTATGGAACCGGTTAAGCCGAAGATAAGCGTTGAGTATGCCAACAATGCGGCTATAGTTACTTTTATTGATGAAAAAATTCTCGAGGAAAAGGACGTCCAGACGCTTCAGACGGCTATTATGCCTGTCGTAGAATCTCTCTCTGCGGGAACGATTCTGGTTCTGG
>QNBZ01000189.1 GCA_003644295.1 Planctomycetota bacterium | reverse complement strand
GCATGAGAATCGACGGCGTTCTCAGAGATATGGTCCCGCCGGCCAGGGGGATGCAGGCGGCAGTGATTACGAGAATTAAAATTCTTTCGGAAATGAACATAGCCGAGCGCAGACTACCGCAGGATGGCAGGTTCAAAATAAACTCCGCCGGCAGAGATATAGACGTGCGCGTCTCTGTAATACCAACAATATACGGCGAAAAAGTGGTGATGCGAATTCTGGACGCCTCGGCGGTGAACCACGACATTGAGCAGCTCGGTTTTGAACCCCGCCTTCTCGAAGAGTTTAAGAAAATACTGGCCCAGCCGCACGGCATTGTAATTGTTACCGGCCCGACCGGCAGCGGTAAAAGTACTACGTTATACTCGGCGTTAAATTACCTAAGAGACCCAGCTAAAAACATTACAACGGTAGAAGACCCTGTTGAATACCGTCTTGCCGGGATTAACCAGATTCAGGTCAAGCCGGAAATTGAACTTGATTTTGCATCGTGCCTTCGGGCGATTTTAAGGCAGGACCCAGACATAATCCTGATAGGCGAAATACGAGATAAGGAAACCGTTGAGATTGCGATAAAGGCGTCTTTGACTGGCCATCTGGTACTCAGTACGTTTCACACCAACGATGCGCCGAGCGCAGTAAGCAGATTAATGTATATGGGCATCGAGCCGTATCTGCTGGCCTCAACGCTGAACCTGGTTGTTGCTCAACGGCTGGTAAGAAGAATTTGCAGTCGCTGTAAAGAGCCGGTTGAACTTAGCGAAAAAATTCTTGAACGTCTGAAGATTACTCCTGAACAGGCCAGTGGCACGACCTTTTTTCACGGTCGAGGATGCAAGGCCTGTGGGGGAACTGGTTATTCAGGCAGACTGCCGGTGTTTGAGTTTCTTGTTATCGATAATGCTATGCGTGAAAAACTTGTTACCGGCGCCAGTGAATTGGAAATAAGAGCGTTGTCGCGTCGGCAGGGCTATGGCGGGCTGCTTGAAAGTGGCGCAGACAAAGTGTTGCAGGGTTTGACGACAGCGGAGGAAGTTCTCAGCACTACTTTTGCAGAGGATATAAAGGTATGATGAAAAACTACAGATATGTTGCACGGGACTGGTCGGGAGCGCGGAGGCAGGGCGTCAAAGAGGCGGCTATGCCGAACGATGTGCTCGGCTGGCTTCGTGAACAGAAATTTACGCCAATCTCCGTTGACGAGGTGTCTACGAGTGATGATGTGGCCAGTCGCGAGTGGCGATGGCGGAGGCGAATCAAATCAGCGGAACTGGCGGCGCTATGTTTGCAGTTAGGCACAATGCTTGAGGGAGGCATCTCCATTACAGCGGCTTTGGAAACCATTATCGAAGACGCAGAAAACTTACGGCTTCAGCAGATTCTGCGAAAAGTCCTGGAGAAAATAGAGCAGGGAGCAAATTTCTCGGAGAGCATTTCGGAATTCCCGAACGTCTTCAATCGGCTGGCTTGGGCGATAGCATTGGCCGGAGAGACCAGCGGAAATCTTCCGGAGGCGCTGCGTAAACTGGCGGATTATTACGAAAATCGTGATAAATTGGCGAAAAAAGTCAAAGGAGCGATAGCGTATCCGGCATTCGTTTTTACAATCATCGTCCTGGTAGTTGCAGCGATAATGAGTTTCATTATTCCTCGATTCACTGTGATGTTCGATAAATTCGGAAAAGAGCTGCCGGCTTTCACTCAGGCGTTTATGAGTTTCTATAACATACTTCGTTATAATTTCGTCTATATTATCGGTGCTTTGCTGCTGATATTTATTCTGACGGTTTTAAGCTGCACCAAAACACGGCGAGGCCGTTACCTGTTCAGCAGAGTATCGCTTGGAATGCCGTTGCTGGGCAGGGTTTTCAGTCAGGCATTCGTTGTGATGTTTTGCAGGACGATGTCAACGCTGCTGTCCACAGGCGTCTCGGTACTTCAGACCTTTGACATCCTTTCCACGATGACCAATAACAGTATTATAAAGGATGCCATAATGCAGGCAAAAGGCCATATAGTAGAAGGCGAGAACGTCTCTTCGAGTATGGCTGCGTGCGGTTTTTTCCCCAATATGCTCGTCAAGATGATACAGGTCGGCGAGCAAAGCGGGGCAATGTCAAAAGTGCTGGACAGAACGGCTAACTATTATGAGCGAAAAGTGGATTCTACGATAACTACAGTAGTAAGTATGCTTGAGCCATTGATGATTGTAACGGTCGGAGCGATTGTGCTGGTTGTGGTTATCGCTCTATATCTGCCGATTTTCTCGAGAATGGTATAGTTGAAACAGAAGAAATTTGAAAAGGATGGCTTTAGTTGGTTAATCATACAGCCGATTGACAAAGATGATTGATTTTTATTCAAAATTTTTCGTAGGAGAACAAAAAATGAAAAGTAGAAAAGGTTTCACCCTGGTCGAGTTGATGGTGGTCGTTCTGATTGTCGGTATTCTGGCTGCGGTGGCTGTTCCAATGATGACCGGACGAATCGACTCTGCTAAATGGACGGAAGCAAAAGCTGGGATGGGTACTATCGCTTCTGCGGTACGGGCTTATGCTGCGGAGAAAGGTGATTTTTCATCCACGCCGTCTCTGTCAAATATAGGCATCAACAGCACCGACCTTGACGGCACATACTTCTCGAGTGGTGCTTATGCACTTACTTCGGCGTCGTGCAGCAGCGGCAGGGTCTCTTTTGTGATTACCGTAACCGCCGCCGATTCTAAACGCAGCGATGCACCTAAGTATCCCAAAGTGATGACACTTACCTGCAATGCTGCAAACGGTTATGTAGCGACTTTCGCCGAAAAGTAAAGAGACGCAGCAGAGCCGAGCGGCGTAATCAGCCGGTTAAACCAAGCGGAGTTTTGCAAGTCAGGTTTTGTTAGAGCCCATAAATTGAGCTTTTTTCAAAACTTCTTTCAGGAAAGCAGAAAGTGGAAAAAAGAACAGGGTTCACGCTCGTTGAGGTAATGATTGCGGCTGCTATCGTGCCGATAGTGGTTCTTGGTGCGTTCGCATACAGGTATAACGCCGCTGTTGACACTCACAAAGCGCAGAGATATACGACCGCCGTCCGTGTGGCGATGATGCTCTGTGAAAGCTGGAGCGCAGCAGAAGACGCTGAAACATTTAACCCTGTCCGGTTGACGAGTCCTCCGGAATTAACTGTTGCCGCCAGCAGAGCAGGCCCCGAGACGCCGACAGGTTTTACGGCGTTAGGCAAGTACGTAATCGATATCGACGGCGTCAACTATTACGCAGCGCTTTCCTGGAAAAACGTTTCCGGAGTGCGGGCGTTGAATGTCGTAATAGCATACCAGCAGGCAGGCCACGAGGCGGGAACATTCTCAGAGGCCGACAGAACGTTTCGGCTGACGACCTACTCGGACAATTAGGGAGCGCCGAGGTAATTTACTATAAATGTTAAAAAATAAAATCACAAAAACAAAGGGCTTTACGCTTACGGAATTGATGATAGCGATGGTAATTTCCATCGTTGTTATATTAGGGCTGGGATTCGTATTAGCCGATTCTCATCAGGGCTGGCAGTCCGCTTATGAAAAGGCACATTCCGACATCGTAACCGGCGGACAAGCGGCAAGAAGGAGATTTGACGCCATCATTCGAAAGGCGAGCAGTCAGAGCATCAAGCTCGGCGCCGGCGGCAGTGAAGTTAAGGTGTATTATTATAACAGTTCGGCATCCTCGGAGCTTGACCGTTACGCACGTTTTTACGTCCAATCCAATCAGCTTAAAATTGATTATGGAAATCTGGTCTCGTCCTCAGAGGTACGGCAAAGCACACAAACGGTATGTTCGGACGTATCCTCGTGTACATTTACTAACACGGGCGACAGCGTGCAGATGGTTCTTGTTCTGGATGACGGTTCGAATACGATTACAACTGTCTCGTCTGCGGTGGCACATAATTAGTTGCATCACATAGTCCCATTGGGGTTGATATATGAGTATTTTTTCGAAAATCAAATTAGAAGGCAAAAGAGAAGGTTCTGCACTCGTGCTGGTTGTGCTGATGACTGTAATCCTTT
>QNBZ01000188.1 GCA_003644295.1 Planctomycetota bacterium | reverse complement strand
GTAAACAATGTGAGCGGCTGTGTAAAAGGTAGATAACAAAAATTTTATGAAGTATTTTTAAACATTTGGACGATAAAAGTATAATAATGGTTCATTGTTTTGTATAATTTGTTTGATAAATTTACAGTAATAATGGTAGCGTTAGCTTAAACGTAAATTAAAATTATTTAGTCTGCCGAAAGGAGGTGGCAAAATAATGGCAAAGAAAAAAGCTAAGAAAAAAGCGAAGAAAAAAGTAGCTAAGAAAAAGACAAACAAGAAAACAACCAAGAAGAAAGCAACCAAGAAAAAAGCAACCAAGAAAAAAGCAACCAAGAAAAAAGCGAAGAAGAAAGCTAAGAAAAAAGCCAATAAGAAAAAAAAATAACGTAACCGATTAGCCGGAGTTTTGGCACTCAGGCAAGTTATGTGAAAATGGAAGGTTCTGTCGTAATATATAAGAACCTTCCATTTTTTTATTGACTATTAATTACTAACGGCATATTGATTACGCCATAGGCGTCCGCCGAAGGCGGATTGATTATGCAATATGGATTACTTCAATTACAAAAACGGCAAGCTGTTTGCCGAGGATACAGACGTTGAAAAAATAGCTGATGAGGTCGGCACGCCGGTCTATATATACAGCAAAGCCACCTTCAGAGAGCATCTGCGAAAAATCCAGGATGCCTACAGCCGCCTCGATACTACAATCTGTTACTCCGTCAAGGCCTGTGGTAATATAAATATCCTGGGAATTCTGGCTGAGTCCGGCAGCGGCTTCGACATCGTCAGCGGCGGAGAACTATATCGTACACTACAAACCGAAGTCGAGCCGTCAAAAATCGTCTATGCCGGAGCTGGCAAAACCGATACGGAAATAGTTGAGGCGTTAAACGCCAACATCGGCTATTTCAATATCGAATCAGAAGCGGAACTGAAAAACCTGATTCGGCTGGCAAAAGAGCAAGGCAAACAACCCAGAGCCGCTCTTCGCATCAACCCCGACGTTGACCCTAAAACGCACAGCTATACCACAACCGGCAAAAAGGAAACCAAGTTCGGCGTTGATATAGAGCAAGCACAAAAAGTATTCGCCGACTATGGTAAAAATGAAGCGGTACAACTTTGCGCAATTCATATACATCTCGGCTCGGCTGGCCATACCGTCGAACCATACATTGAGGCGATAAAAAAAACATTAGCTCTAATCGAGCGGCTGCGCAGCGATGGGTTCGCAATCGAAACGCTGAATATCGGCGGCGGATACGGGGCTGATTACATAACCGCTACAGCTCCGACGGCTGCCGACTACGCCGCCGCCATTGTGCCATTATTAAAAGGTAAAAACCTTAAACTTATTCTCGAACCTGGGGCGAGTATCGCAGCCAACGCAGGGATTTTAGTAACGCAGGTTCTGTATCTGAAGACCAGCGGCAGGAAAAAATTTGTCGTCGTTGACGCCGGGATGAACGATTTGATTCGTCCGCCGTTGTACGACGCCTTCCACTTCATCTGGCCTGTTAAGGTAGATAAAAAATTTGTTCCTGAACGAAGAGATAAGGATTTGCAATTAGGTGGAGCTGTTGTTGTTGACGTAGTCGGGCCGATTTGCGAAAGTGCGGATTTTTTTGCAAAGGATAGAGCTTTGCCGCCGGTCGAACGCAGCGATTTAATCTCTGTTTTTACCGCCGGCGCTTATGGCTTTAGTATGAGCAGTAACTACAACGCCCGCTGCCGAGCTGCTGAAGTGCTGGTCGATGGCGATAAATTTACGGTAATCCGGAAACGCGAAAGCTACGAAGATTTAATCGGGCTGGAAAAATGAGCAGATATAATCAGATTAGATGCCGGAAATTTTCAAAAGAAATATAACCAAATTCCTGAAGCACGCTGATTACACGCCGTTGAAACTGGGACAATTAGCCAAGGCGCTCGGCGTAAGTTCAGAAGATTACCCCAAATTCAAATCGGCTTTTGACCAACTTCGCCAAGCAGGCCGCTTAACGCTCGGCGCCAGAAATCTGATTAGTTTGCCACCAATGTCAGGGCGAATCACAGGGACATTCAGAGCCAACCCCAAAGGTTTCGGCTTCGTAATACCTCTCGAACCAAATTCTTATGGCGATTTGTTTATTCCGCCCGATGCAACATTCGAAGCGATGACCGGTGATATTGTTGCCGCAAAAGTTGTCAAAAAAGGCAAACGAGCCGGGCAGATGCGATATACCGGCAAAGTGGTCGAAATTCTTCAGCGAGCACAAAATAAGTTCGTCGGCACTCTGTTGAAACAGAAAGACGGCTGGATTGTCCAGCCGGACGGAAAGGGCTTTTCAGAGCCGATTAGCGTTGATGATGTCGGCGCAAAAGGCGCCCGGCAAAAAGACAAAGTCGTTGTTGAAATAATCTCCTGGCCGAGCGAAAAGTACCTGGCTCGCGGCGTAATAATTGAGGTGCTCGGCAGAGCGGGACATTATGAAAGCGAGATAAAATCGATAATCCGTCAATATCATTTGCCGGACGAATTCGAAGATGATTGTATCGAGCAGGCCCGGCAGGTGAGCGCTGAATTTAATACGGACCAACTCGGTAGCCGAGCCTGTTCTCCGGCGACGAAAAAAGAGATTCTTCACTTCGTTCAGAATGACAAAGAGAAACGCAGAGAAGACATAACGAAAAAAATAATTGTTACGATTGACCCGCCGGATGCAAAGGATTTTGATGATGCGATAAGTTTAGAGAAAAATGCCGATGGTAACTGGGTGTTGGGCGTTCACATTGCCGACGTCGGTAATTTTGTGCAGCCGGATTCACCGCTGGACGCCGAAGCAAAGGAACGCGGCAACAGCGTTTATCTGCCGGGCAAAGTAATCCCGATGCTGCCGGAGATTTTAAGCAACGGTATATGCTCTCTTCAAGCCGGCCAGAAGAGATTTGTCAAAAGCGCTTACATAACCTACGACCGGCAGGGTAACATTCTTTCCCGTCGCTTTGCCAACTCGGTGATTTGTTCGAGCCGACGGCTTACTTATCAGCAGGTTGACAGGGTTCTGAAGGGGCATACCAAAGGCATCGAACCCGAAGTGATTGAGCTGCTAAAAAATATGCAAACGCTCAGCCGGTTAATTGAAAAAAGACGAACGAAAAATGGGATGCTTCATCTGGATTTGCCGGAGACCGAATTGATAATGGATAAATCAGGCCGAGTGGTTGACGCCCGCCCCGCCGATGCCGGCGAGCCGCATACGATAATCGAAATGTTTATGGTCGAGGCCAATGATGCGGTCGCCTCATTATTAGACAGATTGAATGTGCCGATTATGCGGCGGATTCATCCTGAGCCGGACGTTTTAAGTATGAAAAATCTCTCAAAACTTATCAGGACATTAGGATACAGTCTGCCGCGGACGCCTGACCGTAAGGCGATACAGGATTTATTGGCTGCTGTTGAAGATACCGATTGCTCGCTGGCGGTAAATCTGGCGGTCTTGCGAAGTTTTGAAAAAGCTGAATACTCGCCGCTGCATATAGGCCATTACGCTTTGGCTTCAACTCACTATTGTCATTTCACCAGTCCGATACGCCGGTATGCGGACTTACTTGTTCATCGCGTACTGGAAAGCTATTTGCAAAAGCGCTTGGATACAGTAAATCGACAACAGGACTTAACGGAGCTTGGCAAACATATTACCTTTACCGAGCAGCGGGCCGAAGACGCAGAAAGAGAGCTCAAAACCGTTCTGGTTTTGCAAATGTTAAGCAAACATATCGGTGATGAGCTTGACTGCGTTGTTACCGGCCTGGCCGGCTTCGGCGTCTTTGTGCAGTCGCGGAAATTCGGCGTTGACGGCCTTATCAAAATGGCTGATTTAGGCCCTGACGTTTGGAAGTACAATCAGAAAAATCAATGTATTGTCGGCCAACGTTCTGGCTGTACTATCCATCTTGGCAGGGCTGTAAAAGTGCGTATAGTTTCGGTAAATGTCCCCGCCCGTCAAATGAATGTGTCCCCTGCTGAGCCGTTAAAAGCGTGAAGCGTAACTCGTGAAGTGTGAAGCGAGATACGAGTTCATTGT
>QNBZ01000187.1 GCA_003644295.1 Planctomycetota bacterium | reverse complement strand
TAATGCAACGAACAGCTCCATTTTAACCTCTTCATCCTGTTCGATTTCGAGTTGTTTGGCCAACTGCTCGGCTGAATTCAACTCACCCATCAACGATAGCAGCCTGGCGGTTTTGAGCCGAACGTTTTTATCCTGGTCCGAAATCAAATTCACTAAAATCGGCTTAAGTTCCGCAGGCAATTTAGGGCTTGTACCTTTTCGCCACTGCTCAACCTTTTCCAGCGACCACAGTTTCACCGGCACTCTTGAATCGCCCAAACGCTCAGCTAAAAACTTACCTCTGACTGTATCATCACTGATGCCATCATAGATTTTATCCAATGCCGACAGGTATAGTTCTCGCCACATATCCAGTTCGGCTTCCAGCTTGTTCATCCGGGTTTCCTGGCGAATCAACCAGTCACGAAGAAACTCATCTCTGCCCTTGCGCTCAAGTTCATCCCTGATTTGCCTGCGAGCTTCGGCATTCTCGCCCACAGGGATACCCAGCGACCTCAGGGCCTTCTCGGCCTCGGCAGCAACTGCTTTATCAGGGTCGTCAAGCAAGTTCATAAGTTCAAATATCGCTCTTATATCCGGCTGAAGCTGCAGCGCATATACCGCATTCAATCTGGCCTTGGCTGAAAGGGAAGTGTTCGTTACTATGGCTTTGAGTTGCTCTGATATGTCTTCATACTTGAAAATCAATAACGCTTCGGCAGCCGGTTTGGCTACGGCAAACCCCTCATCGCTGGTCAGAATTTCAAGCAACGGCTGGATGAAATCCTGCTTATCCTTCACCGGTTCCTGCAATGCTCTGGCCTGATTCAACGCTTTGCAGACAGCTTCACAGGCGGCGCTATTTTCAGATTGCTTCAGAACGTCGAGTAAAATTTTCCTGGCCGTAGCATCTTCGCTGAACAACATTACAGTCGCAGCTTTTATGCGTATCTGCTCGCTTGAGCCCTGAAGCAAGGCGTCTCTGTTGATTTCAAGCTGCTTGTTAAGCTCAAGCTCTGCAACCGTATCGCTCACAAGCACAGCAGGTTTATCCTGGCCGGCTACACCAGAGGCGGATTGGCATCCTCCTATCACCAACAACAACGTTAGAAGATACAGATGTCTTATACTCATTCGGATAACCTTAAAGGTAACTCCAAACTCCGGTATA
This sequence comes from Planctomycetota bacterium, assembly GCA_003644295.1. Taxonomy (GTDB): domain Bacteria; phylum Planctomycetota; class Phycisphaerae; order Sedimentisphaerales; family Anaerobacaceae; genus B140-G9. Next base: position 2,920 of record QNBZ01000187.1, on the reverse strand, counting down.
GCTATCATAAACAATTAACAGAGAATAATCAATTGATTCACGGCCTTGGGTGGAATTTTTTGTGAATACTTCGCAATCTTTCCTGGTCAACGTGTGTGTAAATCTGGGTAGTGGCAATGTCAACATGTCCAAGCATTTCCTGGACACTTCGCAAATCGGCTCCGCCAGCCAACAGATGCGTTGCGAAGCAATGCCTTAATGTATGCACCGTTAAATTTCTCGGCATACCGGCACGAATCGCATATTTTTTAACCAGTCTCCAAATCTCGATACGACCCATCTGCCGACCTGTTCGAGACAGCAGAAGAAAATCTCCGCTGAATGGTTTGGACAGTTTAGGCCGAAGTTTCGACAGATACTCAACCGTCGCTGCAATAGCAACCTTGCCTAATGGGATGATACGCTCTTTGTTGCCTTTGCCGAGACAGCGCAGATAACCAATCTCAAGATTCAAATCAGAAGTTTTCAGCCCTGCCAACTCGCTGGCACGGACGCCGACGGCGTAGAGCAATTCGAGTATCGCTCTGTCGCGATAGTAAAAAGGTTCGTCCGGTGATGGAGCGTTAAGCAGATTGACAACCTGCTGCTTGCTGCAAACAATGGGCAGTTTCTGCCAGAGTTTCGGGCTTTCAAGAATTGCGGCGAAATCATCCTCGACAAGGCCGGTCAGTTTGGCAAACCTCAGGAACATTCTTACAGCAATCAGAGAACGCTTAACCGAGCTTTCACTTCTGTTAGCTTTGGTCAGAACCCGAAGATATTCCTGAATAAAAGACGGCTTTATCTGTTGTATTTGCTCGACTTTATTGACTTTACAAAACTTTAGGAAGCCCTTCAAATCACGTCCGTAGGCCAGAATGGTATTGCCGGACAGCCCGGCTTCGACTGTCAGATAGTCCAGAAAACTCTTAACATCTTTTCCTAAAGGCAGAGAAAGTATTTTCTCTGCAACAGATTGCCTCTGCGTCTGGAGCATCAGAATAAGCCAGGTTTTTTATAAACAGTATCTTATAATGATACTATCGGTTCCCTGCCCAAGAATTTGGAAAGGCCGCTGGCATAAAGCTTGTGGCTTTCTCGGTTACGCCTTACCAATCATTGCTGTTTTGGTCGGCTTCTCGCGGGTGGGCGTTCTCATAGACCTCTTTGAGCTTTCTTGTGGTAAGGTGTGTATAGACCTGTGTAGTTGAAAGCGACTGATGACCGAGCAGTTCCTGAACGCTTCTTAAATCGGCGCCGTTATTTAACATATGCGTTGCGAAACTATGACGCAAAGTATGAGGGCTGATTGACGTGTCAAGTCCGGCCATCTTCAGATATTTATCCATCTTACGACGGACACTGCGGGTACTGAGTCGCCGGCCATGTTTATTTACGAACAGAACCTTCGAATCAAAATTACTATTGCTCTGTGCTCTTTTATTTCTAAACTCCATATAATGCTGAATGGTCTGCAAAGCTGATGAGCCGATGGGGGCAATTCTCTCCTTTTTACCTTTGCCCCTTACGTGTACCACTTCGCCCAGGAAATCTACATCGTCCATATTTAATGCCACAAGTTCGCTAACCCTTATGCCGGTGCTGTAAAGCGTTTCGAGAATAGCCCTGTCTCTTGCGCCGAGCCAGTTATCCATTGGGGGCGTATCCAATAATCTCTTTACCTGTTCATATTCAAGAAACTGCGGCAGTTTTTTCTCCTGCTTCGGAGTTCTGATGGCTATAACCGGATTGGAATTAATATGATTTCTTTTAACCAGAAACTTATAAAAACTCCGCAGTGTGGCAAGTTTACGAGCTATGGTTGCTTTGGAGTATTGCTTCTCGTTCAGCATGGTCAGATATGCTCTGATGTCGTCTGTCTCAGCTGAAAGAAGAAGCTGGTCAGGCATTTGATTAGTTTGAGTTGCCAGGGCTGTAGCCGTTTCATCATGCTGCTGAGCCAGAGAAGTCGGCCCGGCATTCTGCAGACCATCACCAGAACGGCCAAGCACAAACTCGCTAAACTGGGTCAGGTCTGCGCCGTAACACTTGGCTGTATGTTCGGAGAACCGTTTCTCAAATCTCAAGTAATTCAAAAACTCCTGTACGATTGCACTATCTGTCATAATATACCTGCCTGTCTAAATTAGCATTTAGCGAATAGTATATATCCGCCATTTTTAATTCACCTGAATTTGCACATCCGTATCTTTGTGTAAAAGTTCATCTGCCTGGCTAATAAGCGACTGGGTCAGTTTGAAACTCAACACCGCCGCATCGAACCAATCAAAATCAGTTCGCTCATCCTTTGCCTGTTCAATCAGGGCTTCCAGAAGTTTATCTTCAGAGCCATTATCGTAACGGAAGATAAACTTCTCCGCCCCCTTGTTTAGAACCAGTTGTCGCTGCCTTTTTTCCATTGTTATCTATTACTTGTATTTTGTTATCGGCCTAAGAGGGATTTACTAAAGGCCAAAAAATAATTTTTTGTAAAATATGTTAAAATCAGCGCTTTGGAAAACACCACGATACTTTTATCGGCCAATAAGCCCGCGACCTTTACAATTTGAACGTAAATATCGACAGATTGTGCGTTAAATTTGCGGCCAACTACCAAAGCCATCGGTTCAGGGTCAACTTGCTCCGGAAAAGAATATCACCCCGTTTTTTTCCTCGGAATGCACAATGCCCTGCTGTTGGAAATGAGAAATGTACTTCAGCGCTTCATTGCGGTGGATGCCAAGTCCCGAACATATATCATCCAGTGAACAAGGCCTGCGTTTCAGCATTGATAAGACGTATTCAGCTTTACTTTCGATGGCTTTGCCTTGACGAGTTGGAGAAAAGTCAGCTATAATCTCGCATCCTTCACCCAGTTGGTTGGCTATGAACCGGAGTCTTTCAAAACTCAATCTTTTGAGGCCTGGCTCGGCCGTAGGCC
>QNBZ01000186.1 GCA_003644295.1 Planctomycetota bacterium | reverse complement strand
CACTGATTCTCCCCCTGCCAAAATGGCACAATTAACAAGAAGACAAAAGTCAGAAAACAGAAGTAAGAAGCCATAAATTCCTTAAATAAGGGATGTTAGCCAGCTCAAACGGATTATGCCCGACAACTGGCACGGGTTTTGCACAATTATGTCTGAATAGTAATAAAGCAGGTTTTTTGTCGTTCCCTCGCAAGCGGGAATCCACTGTGTCGCTATTTTTCTGGATTCCTGTTTTCACAGGAATGACATTGTAACGAGAACGAAAGGAAGTTGGATATGGCTAAAATAATTGGAATAGATTTGGGAACAACAAATTCTGTCGTCGCCGTGATGGAAGGTTCATCGCCGAAGGTTTTAATCAACTCTTCCGGTTCCCGGCTGACGCCTTCGGTGGTCGGCTTTACCGACAAGGGCGAACGACTCATCGGTCAAATTGCTCGCCATCAGCAGGTAACCAATCCTGAAAACACCGTATTTTCTATCAAGCGTTTTATGGGTCGTCGGCACAACGAAGTCTCATCGGAAGAAAAAATCGTCCCTTACAAAATTACCGGCAGTGCCGAAGAACTGGTCAAGGTTGACGTCCGCGGTAAAGAATACACGCCGCCTGAAATATCGGCGATGATACTGCAGGATTTGAAAAGGACAGCCGAGGATTATCTAGGCGAAAAAGTAACCGATGCCGTCATCACTGTGCCGGCCTACTTTAATGACTCACAGCGCCAGGCAACCAAAGATGCCGGCAAAATAGCAGGGCTAAAAGTCGAGCGGATTATCAATGAGCCGACGGCGGCTGCGCTTGCTTACGGGCTTGAAAAGAAAAAGAACGAAAAGATTGCGGTCTTCGACTTCGGCGGCGGAACTTTCGATATATCCACTCTCGACATCGGCGATAACGTCTTTGAGGTTCTCAGCACCAACGGCGATACACACTTAGGCGGAGACGATTTGGACGAGGTACTGATAAATTATCTGGCCGATGAATTCAAGAAAGCTGAGGGCATCGACCTGCGCACCGACCCGATGGCTCATCAACGGCTCAAAGAAGCAGCAGAAAAGGCAAAGTGCGAATTGAGCAGCCAAGTCGAGGCCACAGTTAATCTGCCGTTTATCACCGCCGATTCTTCCGGGCCAAAGCACTTGCAGATTACAATCACCCGCAGCAAGTTTGAATCGCTTGCCGAGCCGATTCTCGAACGGCTCAAGAACCCGTGCCGAAAAGCGCTGGAAGATGCGAAACTTTCAGCCGGCGACATCGCCGAGGTGCTGCTTGTCGGCGGCTCAACAAGAATTCCGAAAGTGCAGGAGATTGTCAAAGACATCTTCGGCAAAGAGCCAAACAAAAGTATCAATCCCGATGAGGTCGTTGCTTTAGGCGCCGCCATCCAGGGTGCGGTGCTGGCCGGTGACGCCGGTGTAAAGGATATTCTGCTGCTGGACGTAACGCCGCTTTCGCTCGGCGTCGAGACGCTGGGCGGAGTTATGACTCGGCTGATTGACCGAAACACCACCATTCCGACCAGTAAGAAGGAGATTTTCTCGACCGCCGCCGATGGCCAAACCACTGTTGACATCCACGTTCTGCAGGGCGAAAGGGAATTTGCGAAGGACAATCGTACGCTCGGCAGGTTTCAGCTTGCCGATATTCCACCTGCTCCACGGGGCATTCCGCAGATTGAAGTTGCCTTCGATATTGACGCCAACGGCATCTTAAATGTTTCAGCCAAAGACCTCGGCACCGGCAAACAGCAGTCGATTGAGATTAAATCCAGTTCCGGCCTGAACGAACAGGAAATTGAAAAGATGACCAAAGACGCCGAGGCCCACGCAGAGGAAGATAAGAAAAAGAGAGAGCTTGTCGATGCGAAGAACCAGGCCGACCAGTTGATTTATTCAACTGAAAAGACGCTCAAGGAGCACGGCGACAAAGTCTCTGCCGAGGAGCGCGGCAAAATCGAAAACGCCATCAACAACTTAAAGGAATCTGTAAAAGGTGATGACACTGATGCGATAAAAAAGGCAACCGAAAATCTTGCTGCTGCCGGCCAGGAATTGGGCAAGGTTCTCTACGAAGAAGCCGCTAAGAAGCAGGCCGCTTCAGCACCGTCCGGCTCAGCCGAGTCCTCAGAAGTAAAACCGCCAGAAGGCGAGGTTAAAAGGAAAAAAGGTGGCGATGATGTAATAGACGCTGAATTTGAAGCAAAAGACAAATAATCAGCGTTTAGTGGACAGGAAAAGCGTTCAGCGTTTGGCTTTTCTTGTGCTATCCATTATGTGCTATTAAAACCTTTGGTATAATAAAGCCGGCGGTGAGAGCCAGAGAGCCGACAGAGTGCAACAGGATTGTAATTCGGCTGGCCCGGCAGTAGCCGGAGCTGGCTAAATCTTTTTCATTCACAAATTTTATCGCAACGGCCGCTGCTGGTAGTGTAATCAGATAAAGCAATCCCGCAAAGAACATCAAGCGGCAGGTCAGTATTGCCGCCGCTGCAATAACGAAACTCGCCATCAATGCAATTCGATAAATCCAAACCGAAGCTGGGACGCCAAAACAAACTACAAGCGTTTTTTTGCTTACTGCGGCGTCGGCGTCAATGTCTGGAAATTCATTCACCAAAATCACAAGGAAAATGAGTAAGCCAACTATGCCGGCAGGCAAAAGAACAAAGGTATCAATAGCGCCGGTTTGCAGATAGTATGAGCCGTACACCGGCAACAGGCCGAACAACAGCACAATAGTCAACTCACCAAGGCGGCGGTAGCCGAGCCGAATTGGTGTGGCGGTATAGAAAAATCCGCCGAGCAGGCCGACAAGGCCGAGGACAAAAACAAAAATGCTCTGCGTTAGCAGAACGATTATAAATCCAATCGCAGCCCCGGCTGTCAAAGCTACCAGCGCAGCAAGCAGTATCGCTTTGGGTGAAAGAATGCCTTTCTGAATATAACGGCTTCCGCCGGAAAAAGGTGTTGGGTTTTTATTGAGCCAGTCGTTTTTGGAAGTGTGGTCGAAGTAATCATTGGCCATATTTGCACCTGCGTGCAGGAACATTATCGCCGACAGAGCAAGTACAAAAAGCATCGGCGAAAAAACACCTGAAACAGCGAAGCCGACCGCCGAGCCGACTAAAACAGGAGCTGCGCTCGCAACCAAAAACTTCGGCCGCGAGGCAAGGAAAAGAGCAATCAGTTTTGAATTATCAAAATGAGATTTCATAAACTTGATTCTAATAGTATAATTACGCGCCGCAAGAAGAAAAGCTATTCGACTTGTTTTGTTTCGAGGTATCTGCTAAATGAGATTTCCAGAAATGATTTTGCGTCTGCCGGATTGGGTAGAGAGGTTTCTTTCGGAACGTGAGTATGTCTTTGCCACGGTTCAAGAGCGAATGCGTCTGGTTATCGAACTGTCTCGCTTAAACATAGAGAACGGAACAGGAGGACCTTTCGGCGCAGCTATCTTTGAACAAAAAAGCGGACGACTGCTTGCCGTCGGCGTGAATATGGTGGTATCGTCCAACTGCTCGGTAGTTCACGCAGAAATAGTGTCAATCGCTATCGCACAGCATATCCTCGGACACTACGATTTAGGAAGCAAAGGTATGCCGGCTTATGAGTTGGCAGCCAGTACCGAACCCTGTGCTATGTGCTTAGGCGCTATCACATGGTCGGGTGTTCGCGGCCTTGTATGCGGCGGCCGCGACCAAGATGCGCGCGATGTCGGCTTCGACGAAGGGCTGAAACCATCCAACTGGGTACGGCTGCTTGAGCAGCGCAACATAAGCGTTTCACGGGACATTCTGCGTAACGAAGCGAAAGCTGTTCTTCTGCAATATCACGAGCAGGGCGGTCCGGTTTATAACGGCCGTCAGGGAAGTATATAGAAAAACAACCCACAACATAAAGTTGGGGGCTTACCAAAACGACAAACCTGTATGAATTCTGTCGATTTGGCAGAGCAGTCGTGGGCAACGGCAAGTTTGACAGGCACGGACAAAACACTGTTGCGTAGTACAACTATGTGTAAGGTAAGCAGTTAGGTAAATACAATCCAGCAAAACCGGCTCTGGCACGATATTTGCACTTTATACGAT
>QNBZ01000185.1 GCA_003644295.1 Planctomycetota bacterium | reverse complement strand
AACGGCTCAATTATCAATAGGCAGTATCGAGGTGGCTGGTAACCGCAGTGTTACTAACAGCGAGATATTGTCCAGAGTTCGCAGCAGGGTAGGCGAAGTTTTCGACCCCAACACAGCGGCGCAAGACGCCAGGCGCATAGCCGAGCTGGCCGGCGTCGAATACAGCTATTACAATACGGCTATTGTTGAAAACAAAATCCGGCTGATTTTTGTCGTTGTTGAGAGAAACCTCGTTCGCTCAATAGTTTTTTTCGGCAACAGCAAAGTTAAAAGCAGCACGCTGCGGAAAAAACTGGAGCTAAAGACAGGCGATTATCTTGACCCGCTCGCCGCAGAGACCAGCAGAAAAACTCTGCTCGAGTATTATCGCAAAAAGGGATTTGCCTTTGTTGAGGTGAAACTTGATGATGAGAAACTGCGCAGGGGTGAATTGCTCTATACAATCAATGAGGGACCGAGGGTCAAAATCGATTCGGTAAAGTTCAGCGGCAACAGCGCTTTGAAGACCAAACAACTTAAAAATACTATAAAAACAAAAAACAGAAAGCTGTTGCTTTTGCCGGCTTACTATGTTGAAGAGTATGTCGATAAAGACCTAACGCGGCTGAAAAATATCTATTACGAGCGTGGCTTTCTTGACGTCGGCGTAACGGCAAAACGCCAATTCAATAAAGCTCAGAGCAAAGTCCGTCTTACTTTCGTAATTGATGAAGGTACGGCTTATGTCGTTGAGACAATCACTTTTTCCGGCAATAAGAACTTTGAAGAGAAACAATTACGGGAAGGATTAAAATTGCATCAGGGACGAACTTATAATCAGCGCAAGGCCGATTCGGATGTCAGTCGAATCCTTAAACTTTACCGTGAGAACGGCTTCATTGATGCGAAGGTTAAAAGGAACGTCAGCTTTATCTCGAAGGATAAAGTGAACGTTGAGTTTGCGATAACTGAAGGAGAGCGCTTTCGGATTGGCCGAATTAATATAACCGGCAACGAACAAACGCAGGATAAGGTCATCCGGCGGGTGCTGGACGAGTATGACTTTAAGCCGGGCCGATGGTACAATGCTGACATAGCCCGCGGCGACGGCAGCGGCGAACTGGAAAGAAATATACGCAGAATGGTTTTAACCGAGTCGGCAACGATTACGCCCAGCGGCGAGACGCCGGGCCAGAAAGATGCTCAGGTAAGTGTCATCGAGGGCCAGACGGGTATGGTGATGCTCGGCGCCGGCGTATCCAGTGACGCAGGTGCCATAGGTCAGCTTATTTTTGAGCAGAAGAATTTCGACATCAAGGATAAGCCGAAGAGCTTCAGTGATTTTATCACCGGCAAGGCGTTCAAAGGCGCAGGCCAGAGTTTGAGAATAGCGTTGGAGCCGGGTACCGAGCGCAGTCGATACTCGATTAATTTCACCGAGCCGTATTTTATGAACAGGCCGATATCGCTGGACGTAATCGGCGAAAGCTTCGAATGGGAAAGAGAATGCTATGATGAAAATAGGATGCGTGGGTATATCAGCTTCGAGAAGCGGTATAGAAACCACTGGCGCAGGAGCGTCGGCTTGCGAGTGGAAAATGTCGATGTTGACAACGTGGACTCCGATGCCCCTAAAGAAATCAAAGACGTTAAGGGCGATAATATGCTCTTCGGAATCAAGCTTGGTGTTGCAAAAGACCTAACCGACGACAGGTTTAATCCGAGTAAGGGTTATTATTTCAGAGCCAACTACGAGCAGGTTGCCGGCGACCACACCTTTGGGATACTGAGCGGCACTTACAGCCGATACAAGACGCTTTACGAAGACCTGGCCGAGCGGAAAACTATCCTTTCTACAAAACTGCACGCAGCGACCGTAGTAGGTGACGCCCCGCCTTTCGAGAAGTTTTATGCCGGCGGTTCGAGAAGCATCAGGGGTTTCGATTACCGCGGTGTAAGCACAAGGGGCGGCTCTGGCAAAGACCCCATCGGCAGCGACTGGATATTTCTGGCAAACGCCGAGGTTACTGTGCCTATGGTAGGCGATAATCTTTCAGCGTTGTTTTTTGTTGATACCGGAGCGATTGATTCGGGAAACTATCGTGCTTCGGTTGGAACCGGTATCCAGATAATGATTCCACAGTGGTTCGGCCCTGTCCCGATGAGGTTTGAGATTGCAACGCCGCTGATGAAAGACGGCGATGATGATACACAGGTGTTCAGTTTCTCTGTAGGAAGACTGTTTTAATTGGAATTCAGAGTTAAAAAATTAAAAATAAAAATTGCGGAGTCCGCCAAAGGCGGACGACTTCCTTAATTTTGCACTTTGCATTTTACATTTTGATTTTTGTTACCACCAATCAGGAAAGGATAATTTATGAAGATTAGAGTAGCGATTTTGGGTTGTTTGATAGGTACGATTGTTTTATTTGTCGGCTATGAAGGCGGCAGCGCCGAGCCGAAAGTTGAAAAGGATTCTTTGCAGATTGGTGTTGTCAGCGTTCGCAGGATATTTCAGAACAGCAGCCGACACGCCGGGTATATGGAGAAGGCCGTTGCCGAGCGTAAGAGTGCTGAGGCGGAGCTGGATAAGCTTTCCAAAGAGATTGAAGCTGAAAAGGCAGGTCTTAAAACGCTCAAGCAGGGCAGCAGCGACTACCTGTCGCAGATGAAAGAGGTTATGACAAAACAGGCCGGCCTTCAGGCCAAGCAGGATTTCTATAAGAGGCAGATGGAGTTGAAGGACCAGCAATGGACAGAGCAACTTTATAAAGACATTTTGCAGCAAAGCAGTGAAATTGCAAAGGAAAAAGGGTTGGCTCTGGTATTTGAAAAGGATGAGGTCGAATTGCCTGCGGCAAGTGCAAATGAACTTATGCTGACAATCAGAACGCATAAGCTGCTGTATAGCGACGGCTGCCTGGATATTACCGACGAGGTAATGGCCCGGATAGACGCTAAGAATTGATTATTGATTATTGATTATTGATTATTGATTATTGATTACTTGCTATGGATTATTTATGGGCTTGACGGTTGCACAATTAGCTGAACGGCTTGGTGCCGAGTTGGTCGGCGATGGCTCCGGGCAGATAAACGCTGTAGGGCCAATAGAGACCGCCGGCAAAAACGAGGTTACATTTATATCAGACGACAAACACATAGCCGCCCTTGAGAAGTCAGGTGCTGGAGCGGTTATCGCTGCCAGTCGCACCGAGGGCTTTGCCGGGCCGCAGTTGCTCGTTAAGAACGTTGATTCGGCCTTAATAGAAGCGTTGAACATTTTTGCGCCAAAGTTAAAAGTCCCGCCGACAGGTATCGACCCGACTGCGAAGATTGGCAGGGATGTGAAAATCGCAGCCGGCGTCTCGGTCGGGCCGGTTGTGGTAATTGACGACGGCGTTGAAATCGGCGAGAACAGCATAATTGCCGCCGGGTGTAAAATAGGCCAGAATTCAAAACTCGGCAAAAACTGCCGACTCGATAGTAATGTTGTCGTTTATCACAACTGCACTATTGGCAACAATGTCGTCATTCAGGCCAACACAACTATTGGCTCAACCGGTTTCGGCTATTCCTTTATCGATGGTTCACATAAGCTTATACCGCACAACGGCGTTGTTGTTATTGAGGATTATGTCGAGATAGGGGCCAACTGCTGCGTTGACAGGGCTAAGTTCGGCGAAACCAGAATCGGAGCCGGGACAAAAATAGATAACCTCGTGCAAATTGCTCATAACGTAGTAATCGGCAAATGCTGCCTGCTCGCCGGAATGGTCGGCATCTCCGGCAGTTGCAAGTTGGGCGATGGCGTTGTGTTAGCCGGCCAAGTAGGCCTGGCGGATAATATAGAAATCGGGGATGGCGTAATAGTTGGCGCTCAAAGCGGTCTTTTTCGCAATGTGGCGGCAGGGCAACAATTATTTGGCTACCCTGCCATTGATAAGAGAGAAATGATGCGGGTAATTGGTTTGACGAGACGTTTGCCGAAACTGATTGAGCGGTTAAAACAATTAACCGTGAGGATAGAAAGCATTGAAGCTGCAGAAAACGATAAAAAGTGAATGCAGAATTTCCGGTAAAGGTTTGTTTGGGGGCAAAGAGGCGAAGGTCATTTTT
>QNBZ01000184.1 GCA_003644295.1 Planctomycetota bacterium | reverse complement strand
TACCACAGTGCGTTAATCTCAACTGCCTTTCCATATCGAGGGGTAAAGGCCTCGCCGGCGTATTTGGCGTCCATCCAGGTTAGCTGCGTTCGTTCGTCACCTGCGGTTATAAGGCCGTCAGTATCGGCGTGAATACCGAAGCGTGTGCCGTTGTAGTATGAGTCCACAATCCAGCGGATTGTCGGCAACAGATGCATAGTGAAGGTTTCCGAATCGTTGGTGGCGTTTAAGTATTGAAAGGCAGCATTGATAAACCATAGGGAAGCATCTATGCTGTTGAAATAGGCGGTTCTCGCTCTAAGGCGGGAATGACACCCCTGCGAAAGCAGGGGGCTGTTGTCGTCGAAGCAATTTGGAATCATACCTTTATCGGCTGCGGCAGCAAAGGTGGACAGTACCGATTTTGCCTCATTGAATCTGCCGGTTGCGAGCAGCAGACCCGGCAGGGCAATAAAAGCGTCTCTGCCCCAGTCTATGAACCATGGGAAGCCAGCCAAAATTGTAGCTCGTGGTTCGTCGCTCGTAACTCGATTCACGATAAACTGGTCAGCGGCCAGGCAGAGTATCTCATAAGGTTTTCGACTTACGATTTTCGATTTACGATTTACGATTTTTGCTTTATGTTTTATACCTTCGTGGTGTTTGCGCAAATATTCGCAAACTGTGCCAATATCTAATTCAGCGTTTAGTGCGTTCGCTGTCTGCTGTTCGCTGTCCGTTAATTTTGCCCAGAAGACGATTTTGGTTGGTGTTTCTATCTGACATCTGAAAAAGCCGGGCGTCCACAAATCTTCGGTGAAATCCTGGCCCCTTTCTTTGTCCTTGCGATATACAAAATTAAACCACCATTGTTCGTCCCTCTCGAAGTTCATAGAAGGGCTGTTCAAAAACAATTCGCAACTCTCTGGTGTATTGTGGCGGATAAGCAAACCGTCATTAGTCCATCTTGAAGAAATGTGGGCATAAGATTTTTGCAGCGTGTGGAAGTTTCTCAGGCCGATAAATGGGCGTAAAATTAACTCTACCGGCCTCTGCACACCGGTAAAATCATACAGCAGCCCAATCATATCCTTATCACGGAGAAGGTACACAGATTTAGTTAGTTGGCACTGCGGCAGTTGATAATCGAAATGTACACCAATATCTCGGCGGAATTGCTTTAGAAGGCGGAAACCTTCCGGCGTGAATTTGCCGTTGAATTCAAATGTTGAAAGGTTAAATATCTGGCCGTTAAATATCACCATTTCCAAGCAGTTGGCCAACGCCATTATTCTGTTAGCCGGCGGGTTCAACGAGCCGATGAGCAAGCCGTGGTATCTTCTGGTATTACAGCCGATAATTGTTGATGATGCGTAGCCGCCGCGATTGTTGGTTAACAGCCATTCCTTATTTAATAAATCGTCAAGCGGCTTGTCTGATGTTGGTATGGAAATGACTGTGGGATTGGCGGTTTTTTGCAAAGTTAGCACAATGCTTGTTCCTGGATGGCCGATTCTGTCTTTTTACGAGCATCTGGCATCGAGTCCGCCATAAGCGAACTTGCGCTTCGCTCCAGCATCGAGCATCGAGCGTCAAGATTGCTCAATACATTCATAAAGTTAATGTAAGAATCGTAAGGCGAGTCATAAGGATTAAAGTATTTGTGTACGTCCCCGTCGGCAAAATATTTTGTGCACATATAATAAAAATGGTCGGATGTCTGTAATCTTCGCCAGTCTGTGGTAATTTTTTCGTCCCCTGTTTTTTTGACTTTCTCTTCAAGGCGATACAGTTCACCAATTGCGTTTGACTGCATCGGATTTCCGAGCCAGGCCGAGAGGTCTCTTTCAGTATCGGCCCAGCTTATCAGGTTCGGCACGTCAACAGTATCGACAGCGTTGTATGTCTGAACTATCTCGCTGGGGGTTTTGAAATCATTGTCAGGATGCTTTAGAATCTGTCCCGGCAGATGCCGCATAAAATCGAATATGCCGGTATCCGCCCATTGGTGTTCGCCAAATGTCTCATAATCCATAAAGAGGTTAACAACATTACCGTTGCCGTTGACATCGCTTATCCATCGGGCGAATTTATCTGCCGTCAGGGGCCACTGTGACCAGTTGCGATTGGAGAACCGAAAGGCGATGTCATCACTGAGGGAGTAGTTTTTCAGCAGCAGCTTCAGTTTGTGGCAACCTTGTGGGCGATAAACGAAATTCGGACTTCGGAAGCCCAAAATGTGGTCTGCTCCCTCGGTTATTATGGCGTCGAATTTGCCCATTGACTCGACAAGCCCAGCCAGGTCATTATTGTATATCAACTCCGTATTTCTGAAGACCTTCGGCTTTTGCCCAAAAAGATACTCGATAGTTTCGCTATGCTTATCGACCTGCTCTGTGAATTCATCCGGCGAGTACAGGGAACTCAAGCTGTGATAGTATGTCTCGGCCAGGAACTCTACGCAGCCGGTTTCGGCCAGGGCGTCAAAGGTACTCATAACTTCGGGGCAATCCCTCTGGAGTTGTTCCAGTAATACGCCGGTTATGCTGTACGCAACCTTGAATCTACCCTCAAACTGTCGTATTATGTTCAAGAGCAATCGGTTAGCGGGAAGATAGCATTTATTTGCCACCTTTCTGCATACCGAGCTATTTTTATAATCGTCGAAGTATTGGTCGTTGCTGTCGAATACCGTATAATGTCTCAATCGTAAAGGTTGATGCACCTGAAAATAAAAACATACCGAAGCCATATTTCGTATCCTGTATTTTGTATGTCGTGAAACGAGAAAGCGTTTGTTAAACCGCAACCGGCGTTAATAGTTCTTCATAAATCCTGGCGCACTTCTCGGCCGAGTCTTTCCATCGCAGTTTTCTTACTTCGAAACTACCGTAGTCTCGCAGTGTTACTCCTAACGGCGGGTATTTCAGTACCGCTATAATCTTGTTGGCGATTTCCTGAACGTCCCAAAAATCAACTTTCAATGCATGCTTTAACACCTCCGAGACGCCACTTTGCTTACTTATTATGACTGGCACATCGTTGTCGAGCGCTTCGAGCGGCACCAGGCCGAACGGCTCGGAAACCGAGGGCATTACAAAAAGGTCGGCCATTTTGTATATTTTCTGTACGTCCTGGCCTCTTAAAAATCCAGTGAACAGTACCTTACTTCCAATTCCGAGTTCCGCCGCCATCTCTATGGCCTTGTGCATCAGGTCGCCGGAGCCGGCCATAACGAATTTAACATCGTCCATTACTTCGAGGACTTTTTTAGCTGCCTGCAGGAAATACTCCGGACCTTTCTGCATCGTAATTCGGCCTAAAAATAAGACGATTTTTTCATCTTTTCGGATACCGGTTTCTTTCAATGCCCAATCTCCATTTCCGTTTCGCTCTACGCCGTTATGCACCACTTCGACTTTTTCGCCGGTAATGCCATATCGACTGATTATGATACTGCGGGTAAAATAGCTAACGGCTATGATTTTATCTGCAGCGTGCATTCCCTCTCGCTCGATGTCGTAAATCATCTGGTTGACGTTCTCGCCGCTGCGGTCGAATTCCGTCGAATGAACGTGCACAATCAGTGGTTTTCCACTCATTTTAGCGACCGTAATTGCCGCAGGATAAGTCATCCAGTCGTGGGCGTGAACAATATCAAACTGCTCGTTCATTGCCAAATCAGCGGCAACCGCTGCATAACGGTGCACCTCAGTATACATATCACCACTGTAGTCTATTGCGCCGATGTGCCGACCAGTTGAGTCAACTTTGCCGCCGTGCTTTTCTGCTATCTTTGCTTCGATTGTTCGCTGATAGACATCAGGGGTTGAATACGGCTGTAGTGGTGAGGCAATTGTGTGAAATGTTACATTTTTCAATTTGTCGGACTTAAAGATTGATGCGGATGTCTGTATGTCCGGGCTTAATAATTTCACGTGGGTGGCGTATTTGTTATCGAGGATTTTGGGCAAAACGAAAGTCACTTTTATGCCAAGTTGGTCCATTGCTTTAGTAAGTCCGTAGCAAGCTGTACCAAGCCCGCCGCTGATAAACGGCGGAAACTCCCAACCTAACATAAAAACCCTCATATCATCCCCAATCGGCCTGTTGATATAATTACCT
>QNBZ01000183.1 GCA_003644295.1 Planctomycetota bacterium | reverse complement strand
TTTTCAAACGTGCCTCCTTCAAGCCGTTTGCGCCATATGCAAAAACCGGTTCTATCACAGAACAGTATTTTGCATTTATCACCAAGCTTATTGAAGAATACAAACAAATGTCCGCTGAACGGATAGGGATAACAGGGTATATCGTACCCCCCCAGGTCAAGTTCATCCTGGGTTATGTAATCAGGGCCAAGCCGGTCTAACATCAACGGCGGCGGCCTTGCAAGTTCAATGTTCATTTTCGGCTTTATTTTTGGTTAAGCAACTTCGCAGGAATGACAATGCCCAAAATCAAACGTTATGGACTACTATGTGTATATGATGTTCCTTGGCCATCCCACAAACATTCAAGCCATTCATTGACATAAGAAAGTTTTTAACATAAGATACAAACGTTAAGAACAGAGAGCAATAGGACGGCATAAGTTATGGCAAATAAGGGATTTACACATCTTCATCTGCATAGTCAGTATTCGCTTCTCGACGGAGCGATATCTTTCGATAAATTGTTCAAACGCTGCAAACAATTGCAGATGGATTCCGTAGCCGTTACCGACCACGGCAATATGTTCGGCGCCGTTGAGTTCTATACAAAAGCCCTGGCTGCCCATATCAAGCCGGTCATCGGCATCGAAGCATACGTCGCACCGCGCAGCAGATTTGACAAGACGAAAACATCTATCAGCGACGCTGCATATCACCTGATACTGCTCGCTGAAAACAATACCGGCTACCAGAACCTCTTAAAGCTGGCAAGTATCGGCTATATGGAAGGGTTTTACTATCGGCCCAGAATCGATAAAGAGAGCCTCGCTGAGCTGAACGAAGGATTGATATGCACATCAGGATGCCTGAAGGGCGAAGTTACCGCTATGCTGGCCAACGGAGATGAAAAAGCAGCCGTTGCTGCCGCTCAAAGTTATGTAGAAATTTTCGGCCACGACAGATTTTTTATCGAAATACAAAGACACGAAGGCGACGGCACTGATACCACCCGTGCACTGTTCGACCTTGCCGAAAAGATGGGGCTGGGGCTGGTCGCAACTAACGATGTGCATTTTTTACAGGAAGATGATTACGAAGCGCACAATTGCCTGTGCTGTATAGGAACCGGTAAAAACGCAGACGACCCCAACAGAATGATTTACCCGAAGGATGTGTATCTGAAAAGCCCCGAACAGATGCGTTCGCTTTTTGCCGATATTCCAGAGGGCTGTGATAATACACTGGCAATCGCCGGGCGCTGCAACGTCGAGCTTGACCTGAAGCATCACCACGCCCCGCACTTCCAACCCGCTGACGACTCAACGCCCGAAGAGTTCCTAACCCGGCTGTGTTATGAGGGAGCGAAGCAGCGGTACGGCAAAGTTACAGAGCAGATAAAAAGCCGACTTGACAGAGAACTGAGCGTAA
The DNA here is from genome assembly GCA_003644295.1 of Planctomycetota bacterium. Taxonomy (GTDB): domain Bacteria; phylum Planctomycetota; class Phycisphaerae; order Sedimentisphaerales; family Anaerobacaceae; genus B140-G9. The sequence continues at coordinate 2,704 of QNBZ01000183.1, read as the reverse complement.
TCGAATCTAAAGGGTTCGCCAGCTATTTTCTTATCGTTTGGGACTTCTGTAAATACGCTCACGAAAACAACATTCTGGTAGGCGCAAGGGGCAGCGGCGTTGGAACGCTCGTGGGATACTGCCTCGGATTGTGTGATGTTGACCCCATCAAATATGATTTGCTTTTCGAGCGGTTTATGGACCCGCAGCGAAATGAAATGCCCGATATTGATATTGACATCTGCCAGGATGGCCGGGCAGAAGTTATCGACTACGTCCGTCAAAAATACGGCCACGTTGCCCAAATCATAACTTTCGGAACAATGAAGGCCCGTGCCGTTATTCGTGATATATGCAGAGTGCTCGGCGTGCCGTTGAGCGAGGCCGACCGGCTGGCCAAGCTCATCCCGGACTCTCTGGGTATAACGCTCGATAAGGCCTTAAAGACCGAGCCGCAGTTAAAAGACGCTTACCAGCAGAGCGAACAGACGAGAAAAGTAATCGACATCAGCAAACGACTCGAAGGCCTTGCCCGACACGCTTCCGTCCACGCCGCCGGCGTAGTTATTTCCGACAAACCCCTGACCGATTTTCTGCCGCTTTATAAGCCGCCCGGCTCCGATGACGTCATAACCCAGTATGAAGGGCCTATGGTCGAAAAGGTCGGGCTGCTAAAAATGGACTTTCTGGGACTAAAAACCCTCAGCGTACTAAAGCGGGCTGTAGAACTCGTCAGGGATATTCACGGCAAAGATGTTGACTTGGAAAAAATACCGCTTGACGAGCCGGAAGTTCTTCAGATTTTCTCCAGCGGCAAAACAAAAGGGATTTTCCAGTTCGAGTCCGGCGGAATGCAGGATTTACTGATGAAAATGAAGCCGGACAGAATCGAAGACCTCATCGCCGCAAATGCTCTCTTTCGGCCAGGCCCGATGATACTAATCGGCGATTACGTTGACCGAAAACACGGAGCTAAATGGCAACTGCCGCATCCGATTATGGCTGAAATCCTCGATGAAACTTACGGCATTATGGTCTATCAGGAACAGGTGATGCGGATATGTAATCGTCTCGGCGATATCCCGCTGCGACAGGCATACGCCCTTATCAAAGCGATAAGTAAAAAGAAGGCCAGAACTATCGGGAGGGAAAAGGAAAGATTCATAGCCGGCTGCGTTGCCAAGGGACTTACCAAACATCAGGCCGAGCAGATTTTCGAGCTTATCGAGCGGTTCGCCGGCTATGGCTTCAATAAAAGCCATTCGACACGCTACGCCATCATCGCATACCAGACCGCTTATCTGAAAGTTCACTGGCCGGTCGAGTATATGGCTGCCCTGCTCACCTTTGAAATGGGCAATACCGACAAGGTAGTAGATTACATCGCCGAATGTAAGCAGATGGGTATTGAAGTTATGGCGCCGGACATTAACGAAAGCGGTGTCGATTTTACTCCTCTTTACAAAGGCCACGGCGACGAGAAAAATGGTGTGATACGTTTCGGCCTGGCAGCGGTCAAGGGCGTCGGTGAAAAAGCAGTCGAGCAAATCATCGCCGTTCGTCAAAAGGTCGGGCATTTTCAGAGCTTGTTCCATTTTTGTGAAAATGTCGATTTAAGGGCCGCCAATAAGCAGGTACTCGAATCACTTATAAAGGCCGGTGCCTTCGACCGGCTCGGCGGAAACCGCGCACAAATGATGGCCGGGCTTGAAAAAGCAATGCAAATCGGCTCATCGCTCCAGCAAGACAAGCACTCCGGCCAGATGAACTTCTTCGGCCAAGTGGCGGAGAACGACTACTCGCAGGATAATGAACGACTGCCTGACATTCCGCCCTGGCAGGAAACTATGATGCTCAACTACGAAAAACAAGTCCTCGGCTTCTACGTAACCAGCAATCCGCTCAGCCATTGTGCCGAGACAATAAACGTCTATTCCACGGTTAATACTTCGCAGCTAATCGATGCCGGCCAAGGCCGGCAGGTCGTAATCGGCGGCAGTATCGCAAAGAAAAGATACCACACCACAAGAAAAGGCCGAAACGCCGGCTCGAAAATGGCCGTTTTCATTCTCGAAGACCTCCAGGGTTCGGTCGAGGTTGTAATGTTTCCGGATTGCCTTAACAAATTCGGCGGTTATCTCGTTGATGATGGAGTTGTCTTTGTGAAGGGCCGAGTTGACACCGCCCGGGAGAAGCCCAATATCATCGCCTCTGAGCTGATACCTCTTGACAAAGTGCAGCAGGCCCTTGCCGCAAAGGTCAGGATACAATTAGCCGCCGATGAAGTTACTAAGGGAAAGGTCGCTGAAATAAAAAGCATCTGCCAACACCACAAGGGCAAAAGCCCTGTCTATGTGGCGGTAAGAACCGATAAAGGCAGAATACAGGTAAAAGCCGACAATAGCTTATCCGTGAATCCTGACGTTGACTTTTGTAAAAAGATAAAACAACTCGTCGGAGCGGAAAACTTCCAACTGACAAGATAGATTGAATGAAAAGCAAATTTTCAGGTAAATTTATTGTTCTCGATGGGCCGGACGGCTGTGGGAAAACTACGCAAGTAAAACTTTTAGCCGATTGGCTGAAAGAACAAGGTGTTGAAATCGAGACCTTTCGCGACCCCGGCGACACCGACATCGGCGAGAAAATCCGCCGGATTCTGCTAAACCCTGACCATACTGCAATGAATACGAGAACGGAATTATTATTGTATATGGCTGCAAGG
>QNBZ01000182.1 GCA_003644295.1 Planctomycetota bacterium | reverse complement strand
GAAGTCTGCAAGAATTTGTTTTTGAATCTGGCTTTGGAGGTTTGGTGAGAAAAAATAAAATGGATTTCTGCTCCACGCCACTTACACAGACAACACTTTCATCTTTTTGGAGTGATTGTTCTAATCATTATACAGGTTCTCTTACGCCTTTTTCCATGCCCAGCAAAAAGCGGCATGCTTGACCAATATTAATCGCAATACTATCCATACTCGAATAGACTACAGGGATCACTATCATAGTCATAAAAGTCCCTATCAAAAGCCCGAAGGCAGCGACAATTCCCAGCGGACTCATCCGTTCCAGTCCGACAGCCATCTGGAAAATAAGTGGGGTTAGGCCAACAATTGTCGAAACGGTAGTCATAAGTATCGGACGGATTCGCAATTGAACAGACTGTATAATCGCATGGTCTCTTTCAACGCCGTGTTTGCGTGCGCTAAGTATAAAATCCAGCAGCAGTATGCTGTTATTGACAATTGTTCCACCCAACAGAATCAGCCCCATCGTTGCGGGTTTGCACATTGGTTTGTCAAACAAGAGCAGCCCCCACATCGCACCGGCTATTGCCAAAGGAATAGCCGCCATAATCGTTACCGGATGCCTGAACGATTTGAACATAGCCAGAAGCAGCATATACAGAAGAACCAGACCGATTAGCAGAGCCTTGCCCATTTCCTGCTTTCCTGTCTTCATATCAGAGGCTGTTCCCGAAACGGCAATTGTGTACCCTTCGGGAGTTTTTATGGGTGAGAGCCTTTCGGCGGCCATTTTGGCGACTTGAGCAATGGTATAGATGCGGTTTCCACCAGTAACATCAATAGTGTTCCGCAATTTTTCTCGTGTAATAAAAGGCTGATCGAGTTTTGTTTTCACGGAAGCCAGCGTCCTTAGCGGCACCTGCCCAAACTCTGTCGGGACATACACGTCGTTTATCTGCTGAAGCTGGTGAATATCTTCGCCGGCATATTGGACGAGGATAGGAATATCCAGAAAACCCCTGAGCCGCATCGAAGTGGCGGGTATCCCCTTGACAGCTGTCTTTAGTTGCGCCGCTATTTGTTGCGGGCTTGTCTGGTAAACCTGCGCCAGTGTCGGGTCAACTACCACATCATTTTCCTGCTTGTCAAAATACCAGCTTCTGCGAACATCAACCAGGCCTGGCAAGCCCTTTAATGATTCTAAGCACTTATCGGCAAGATTGCTGACAACAGTCGAATCATGACCGCTTATAATTATATCCAAAGGTGCTTTTGTAGTGGAAAGTGGTGTTGCTCCATACTCACTGACACGAAAATCACGAACGCCATCAATGGTATGCAGTGCCTTTCTCCATTTATCTTCGATCTGCCAAATAGTCTCCTTTCGGTGTTTCCTGTCGATCATATGAATCGTAAGTTTTGCCGACTGAGCAGTAGCCCCGCCGCCGCCGAAACTTATCTGGCCTGCTTCAGAGCCTACAACCGAAGAAACCATCTCTATTCCCGGCTGGGCATACACCATAGCTTCGACTTTATTTAGAACCTTTTCAACCTCGGCGGTCTTATAGCTGGTTGGGGCATCAAATTCAATATTTACTATACCTGTGTCCATCAGGGGCATCAATTCACCGCCGATAAGCTTTGGTACGGTTCTCATAGTAAAGATAAAAAAGGCAACTGCTACGAGCAGTGTAACTGTTCGCCATCTCAGGGCCTTGCGCAATATCATTATGTAAAACTTCGTAAGTGTGGTTACCCATTTATCGGTATTGCCAAAAATCCTTTCTATAACATTACGCTTTTCGTGAGGTCGGGCAAGCAGACGAGAGGCCATAAGTGGAACTACTGTCAGGGCGACCAGAAGCGAGGCTACCAGCGTTGAGGATATCATCATATTCAAAGGCCTCATTACCTGCTGAGTGTAACCGCCGGTAAACATAACAGGTACTAATACAATGACCGTAGTGAGCATCCCTGCGGTAATAGCCAGCGCCACCTCCGAAGCTCCATCACGTGCCGCAATCAGTGCATCTGGATTTTTCATTTCCCGATAGTGTCGATAGATGTTTTCCAATACCACAATCGAGGCATCCACCACCATACCAACAGCTATAATCAAGCCGGAAAGGGTAACCATATTGAGCGTATAGGGACTGAACCACAGTACGACCAGACTTGTCAAAAAGGCAAGCGGGATACTTACCGATACTACGACTGCCGCTCGGCTATCAGCTAAGAACACAAAAATAACAATAATTGTTAGTATTACCGCCTGAACAAGGCTCGTACGCATACCGTGAACGTTGATGTCTATAATCGGCTGCTGGTCGTCGGTGATTTCGAAATTCACGTCCGGATATTGTGCCTTCAGCTTAGGAAGGAAGTTTTTTAATGTTTTTATCGCAGCTACCGTTGGCCCGTTATCCGGCCTCATAACATTTATGGCGATAGCCTCTTTGCCGTTACCGTGATAAAGACTGCGCTGTTCATGCTCGCCTAAACTAACCTGAGCGATATCTGATATCCGCACATAACCCTGCTGATTCTTTTTTACAGGCAGATTACGAATTTGCTCAAGGTTGGCAAATTCGCCGAGGACTTTAACAAGGTATTCTTTTTTTGCAGAGTATATCGTCCCAGCCGGCGCAGAGACATTTTGTTTTGCCAGAATTGCTAATACCTCATCGAGCGATATATTATTGGCCACCATTCTATCACGCTGTAAGTGCACCTTGACCTCCGGCTTATTTGCACCAAACACATCTACATCCGAAATACCCGGCAGCGTGAGAATTTCATCCATAATCTGGTTTTCAGCCAACAGGCGAATGTCTGATAATGTTTTAATACTGCCGGCTTTTGGAGACATCGCCACCGTTGTCAATGGCTTGGTGGCATCTGAAATTCGATAGATTCTTGGCTCTAAAATATCCTTTGGTAAATCCGGACGAATTCTGCTCAAGGCGTTCTGTACGTCCTGAACAGCTTCGCCGATTGGCTTGGAATAGTAGAACTCAGCGTTTATACTTGAGACCTCGTCACGCGAAGTGCTGACAACTCTTTTCAGACCGCCAATAGTATTAAGCTCTTTTTCAATAACCTGTGTTATCTTATCAGCAATATCACGGGCAGCGGCGCCTGGTTCTACGGTAATAACAACAACCTGAGGCGGGACAGTATTGGGGAACAGGTCGGTTGGTGTCCTGAAAAATGCAAAGAGCCCAAGAGCAACAACTACCAGTACCAGTGCAATTACTGTATAGGGATTTTTTAATGAAAAGTTCGTAAGATTCATTTCAGCACCTCAACCTTCTTGCCTGCCGATAGGGTTGTCCATCCGAGAAATGTATTTGTAACCACCTGTTCATTCGGATCGACTCCATCAACTGCAACGGTATCACCGGCAGATGCCAAAACCTTCACCTTGTACTGGCTGAGCTGTCCATCTTTTATAACAAAGACATGCTGGAAATGTTTTGGACATTCAACAAGGGACGATGCTGGCACCAAAACGACATCCTTTAGCACATTTAAAACCACAGAAATCGGTATATATTGCCCACAGGAAAGTCCAACGGTCTGTTTATCAGAAAGAGATACCTCTGCCCGCAGCATTCTCGCCTTATTCAGTGAAGGAAACAAATGCGATAGATTGGCCTTGCGGAGGTCATCAGTAACAGAAAATTCTACACACAATCCTTCCTTTACTTTGGATAAATCCTGCTGAGGTATGTCGAATGCAAGTTTCAACCGGCTGCGGTCTTCTACGACTAACAGTTTTTTGCCGGGCGTTGCCAAATCACCAGGATCAACGAACCTCTGTGTTACCAGCCCATTATAGGGGCTTTTAATAGTACAATAGCTTAACTTGGTTTCAAAAGAATCTATTAAATGCTCAAGTGCTGCAGATTTGTGTTTAGCAGCATCTAATTTACCCTTAAACTCACTGGCTTTATCAGCAGTTGCTTCAGCCGCAGCACCAGGGATATCTCCTTTATCAGCTAATGTTTTATCCCGCTGAGCTTCGCGATTCCAGTATGCAACAGATTTCTCGAGAGATGTTACTGTTGCCCTGTTCGCTTCTAATTCTGATTGGGTCTGGGCAATATCGTTTTTAATCTCGCGGCCATCCAGCTCAATCAGCACATCGCCGACTTTAACCG